>NZ_CVTX01000095.1:0-73701 GCF_900005715.1 Pseudomonas sp. 34 E 7 | reverse complement strand
CCGCCACAATGGCCAGGAGGTCAACGGTTACAACCACAAGGGCATTCGCGGCAAGCTGGAATTCACGCCCGATGACGACGTGAAGCTGACCCTGATCGCCGACTACATGCAGTCCCACGATGACGCACCCAATGGTGTGGTCAGCCAGTCCCTGAGCCCGGCGTTCGGCAACGCGTTGAGCCCGGTTCGCGCCTCCAGTGACAACCGCGACATCAACACCGATACCCGCAGCCATGTGCAAGACACCAACAAGGGCTTGTCGGCCCAACTGGACTGGAACCTGGGCGACTACACCCTGACGTCGATCACCGCCTGGCGCGGCTGGGACAACACCCAGTATCAGGACGGCGACCGCCTCGGCACGGTCAGCGCCGCCTTCCCCGGCACCGCCGACAAGGGCGACCTGGCGTTCGACCAATACTCCCAGGAACTGCGCCTGGCCTCCCCCAAGGGCGAGTTCCTCGAGTACGTCGGTGGCCTGTTCTACATGCATGGCAAGGACGAGGAAACCTACCGGCGCACCCTCACCACCACTACGCGCACCGACCGGGGCATCGCCGACTACAGCACCACCAGCGACAGCTACGCGGCGTTCGGCGAGACCACCCTCAACTTCACCTCGCGCTTTCGCGGTATCGCCGGGTTGCGCTATACCCATGACGACTTGAAGTACGACCACCGTCGCGTGTCCACCTCGTCCACCACCGTCAGCGGCATTCAACCGGCCACCGCAAGTTCCGGCTCGGTGGACGAGGACGGGTGGTCGGGCCGCCTCGGTGTACAGTACGACCTGAGCGACAGCGTCACCAGCTACCTGACTTACTCGCGTGGCTACAAAGGCCCGGCGTACAACGTGTTCTTCAACATGCAGCCGCGTGACACCGAGGCGTTAAAACCGGAAACCTCCAACACCTGGGAAGCCGGGATCAAGGCCAGCGCGTGGAACAACCGCCTGACCACCAACCTGGCGGTGTTCCACAGCGCCTACGACAATTACCAGGCCAACTTTTTCGACACCGTCGCCGGCCAGGTGGTGACGCGCCTGATCAACGCCGGCAGCGTCAGCACCGAAGGAGTCGAGCTCGATTACGCGCTGCAGGCCACCCAGCAACTCAAGCTCTCCGGCGCCCTGGCCTATACCCGTGCGCGCATCGACCAATTCGCCTGCCCGCCGGGCGCGGCGGCCACCTGCAACGTGAATGGCAAACCCCTGCCGTACAGCCCGGACTGGAAAAGCTACGTGCGCGCCGACTACAGCATCCCCCTGGATAACGGCCTGGATATCGAACTGGGCACCGACTACAGCTGGCAGAGCGAAGTGCAGTACGACATCAGCCAGAACCTTGATACCAAGCAAGGTGCGTATGGCATCTGGAACGCCAGCGTGGCCCTGGCCGACTACACCCACGGCTGGCGCGTGGCACTGCTGGCGAAGAACCTGGCCGACAAGTCCTACTCACCGCTGCTGGCCAGCGGCGGCAACTACATCTACCGCGCCGTGCCCCGTGACGATGAACGTTACGTCGGCGTGCAACTGCGCAAGGATTTCTAGCATGAGCCGTCAACTCAAACTCGGCGCGTTCCTGATGGCCACCGGGCACCATGTGGCCGCGTGGCGCCACCCGGATGTGCCGGCCAATGCCGGGCTGGATTTCGCCCACTACAAGCACCTGGCACAGGTAGCGGAAGCGGCGAAGTTCGACGCCCTGTTCGTGGCCGACAGCATTGCCGCCGCCACCGGTGAGGTCGCCAGCCGGATGGCGCGGTCGGATCATTTCGAACCGCTCACCCTGCTCTCGGCGCTCAGCGCCGTGACCGAGCATATCGGCCTGATCGCCACCGCCACCACCAGCTACAACGAGCCCTACCACGTGGCGCGCAAATTCGCCTCGCTGGATCACCTGTCCGGCGGCCGCGCAGGCTGGAACCTGGTGACCTCGGACAACGCCGCCGAAGCGCTGAACTTCGGCCGCGATGAGCATCTGGGCCATGCCGCACGTTACAGCCGCGCGCGCGAGTTTCATCAAGTGGTGACGGGGTTGTGGGACAGCTGGGACGACGACGCCTTCGTGCGCGACAAGGCCAGCGGGGGCTATTACGACCCGCTCAAATGCCATGTACTGGACCATGTGGGCGAGCATTTCCGGGTCAAAGGCCCGCTGAACGTGGCGCGCTCCCCCCAGGGCCAGCCGGTGATCGTGCAGGCCGGCTCTTCGGAAACCGGCCGTGAACTGGCGGCGCAGACCGCCGAGGTGGTGTTTACCGCACAGACCTCATTGGCCAATGCCCAGGCCTTTTACCGCGACCTCAAGGGGCGTATGGGCCGCTATGGGCGCGAGACGGACTCGCTGAAAATCATGCCGGGCGTGTTGGTGGTGGTCGGGCAGACCGAGGCCGAGGCCCGGGCGAAATTCGACACGTTTCAGGAACTGGTCGAGCCCCAGGTGGGTGTGGCGTTGCTGGGACGCATGCTGGGTAATTTCGACCTGTCCGGCTACCCGCTGGATGGACCGTTGCCGGCGCTGCCCTTGACCGACAGCGGGCAACGCAGCCGCCAGCAACTGTTGAGCGAGCTGGCCCATCGTGAACAACTGACACTGGCGCAACTGGGGCGGCGGATTGCCGGCGGACGCGGTCACTACAGCCTGATCGGCACGCCGGAGCAGATTGCCGATGAACTGCAGCACTGGTTCGAAAACGGCGCGGCGGATGGTTTCAATATCCTGGTGCCGCACCTGCCGGGCGGGCTGGAGGACGTGGCCCGCTGGGTGGTGCCGGAACTGCAACGGCGCGGCGTGTTTCGTCGCGAATACAGCGGCACCACACTGCGGGAAAACCTCGGTTTGGCGCGGCCCGCAAATCGTCTTGGCACCACTCGATCCCGGGCGCTATGAGATCAAATGTGGGAGGGGGGCTTGCCCCCGATGGCGGTGTGTCAGCCACATAATTCATACCTGACAGAAAGCCATCGGGGGCAAGCCCCCTCCCACAGGTTGATGTGTGTTTACATGCCTCAGAAATCGGCGGTTGCCGACAACAGGCAGGCACTACACTGCGGGAAAACCTTGGTTTGGCACGGCCCGCAAATCGTCTTGGCACTACTCGATCCCGGGCGCTATGAGATCAAATGTGGGAGGGGGCTTGCCCCCGATGGCGGTGTGTCAGCCACATAATTTATAGCTGACAGAAAGCCATCGGGGGCAAGCCCCCTCCCACAGGTTGATGTGTGTTTACATCCCTCAGAAATCGGCGGTTGCCGACAACAGGCAGGCACTACACTGCGGGAAAACCTTGGTTTGGCACGGCCCGCAAATCGTCTTGGCACTACTCGATCCCGGGCGCTATGAGATCAAATGTGGGAGGGGGCTTGCCCCCTCCCACAGGTTGATATGTGTTTACATCCCTCAGAAATCGACGGTGGCCGACAACAGGTAGGTACGCGGTGTCGACAGGGTCAATCCCGGCTCGCTGTCATCCGAGGCGCCGGCCGAACTCCAGTAGCGCTTGTCGGCGACGTTCTCCACATTGGCGCGCAGGGTGATGTGCTTGTCATCGACCTTGAACGCGTAGCGCGCGCCCACGTCGATGCGGTTCCAGGCGTCGATCTGCTTGACGTTGGACTGGTCCAGGTACTGTGAGCTGGAGTAAATGCCGCGACTGGTCAGGGTCAGGCCTTCCAGCGTCGGCACGTCCCACTCGGCGCCCAGGTTGACGTTGTATTTGGGCGTGGCGGGCGCGCGATTGCCGTCGAACGTGCCGTTGGTGGTGTGGGTCAATTCGCTGTCGATGACCATCACCCCGCCGAGCAGGCGGAACCCCTTCAGCGGTTCGCCGAACACGCTCAATTCCATCCCATTGTTCTGGCGTTTGCCGTTGGGGCCGAACACCCGCGAGGTGGCGTTGGTCTCATACGCCGGTTGCCTGATACGGAACACCGCGGCGGTCACGGCAAAGGCACCGGCGTCGTACTTGGCGCCTGCTTCGATCTGGCGGCTGATGAAGGGCGGGAAGATTTCGTCCTCGTTGATCGAGGTGGACGGTGCGACCTTGCCCTGGCTCAGACCTTCCATATAGTTGGCGTACAACGACAGCTTGTCGGTGGCCTTGAACAGCACGCCACCCGAGGGCGAGATCTTTTCTTCATCGTAGGCGGTGGCGCCTTTGACGTTGTCGGTCCAGTCATCCACCTGCACCCGCTGCCAGCGCGCGCCAAGGGTCAACAGCAAACGGTCGTCGAAAAAGCCCAGGGTGTCGGACAAGGCCACGCCGCTGAAGGTGTTTTCGGTATAGACCTTGGAATCAAAGCGCGTCGGCCGCGAGGGCACCCGGGTCTGGACCGGGTTGTAGAGGTTGCTCGGCGCCGCCGCATACCGCGCGCCGCCGTTTTCAAAGTCCATGTAGAAGTAGCTGGCCGCCAGGTTGATTTCATGACTGACCGGCCCGGTGTGGAACCAGCTGCGCACGCCGGCAGTGGCGGTGCGCACGTTCTCATCGCGGGTAAAATCACGCGGCAGCACGCTGAAATCCCCAGCGTTATTGGTGACCGACACCGCGTGGCGCAGGAAGTCATGGTTGCTCTTACGCGCGCCTACCCCGCCGTATAGCATCACACTGTCGCTGAGGTCGAACTCGCCGTTGACCGTGCCAAAGGTGTCGTTGGTACTGGCCTTGCTCCAGGACTGCGCGTAGTTGCGTCGCACGTCATTGGCGCTCGGCACCCTGGCATTGGCGCCGACCTGCACACGCTCCTGGGGCGCGTCGGTGTCGCGCTCGGTACGGCCGATATCGGTGGAAAGGCGCAGGCGCTCGCCGCGAAAGTCCAGGCCGAGCACCGCCATTTCACGATCGACCGACTGATGGTCCCACTCCGTATCCCCGGCCTGCTTCACCCCGTTGAAACGGATGCCGAATTTGTTGTCCTCGCCAAACCGACGCCCGATATCCACCGCGCCACCGGCCTGGCTGTCGGAAGCCCAACTGCCGGTGAACGAATTGATGTCCTTGTCGGTAGCCCGCTTGGGCACCACGTTGATCCCGCCGCCGACACTGCCGCGTGGGGAGATGCCATTGATCAACTGCGTCGGGCCCTTGAGGATATCGACGCGGTCGGCCATTTCCATGTCGATGGTGTAAGTCGGCAACACACCGTACAGGCCGTTGTAGGCCACATCGCTGTTGAACAGGCTGAACCCACGGATGGTGAACTGCTCATAACGCCCACCGGCCGGATTGGTGGCGCGCACCGAAGGGTCGCTGGCGATCAGATCGCCGAGGGTACGCGCCTGCTGGTTCTTCACCGCATCGGCGGTGTAGGTGGTCATGCTGAACGGCGTCTCCATGAAGTCCCGCGCGCCCAGCAGCCCTTGCGAACCACGACGCGCCACCTGACCACCGGCATAGGTGTCGCCGTCGGCCAGCCCCGTGGTGCCCACGATCGATGTCGGCGCCAATTGCAGGCTCGCGCCCTCCGGCACCGCCACCAGCACATACGCCTGCTCCCCCATCGGTTGCAATTGCAGGCCGGAGCCTTGCAGCAACCGCGCGAAGCCTTCCTCCACGGCGTAATCGCCAGACAGGCCACTGCTGCTGCGGCCGCTGACCAACGCCGGATCGACCGACAGGTTGACCCCCGCCAGCCCGGCGAAACGCGTCAGCGCCGCGCTCAAACTGCCGGCGGGTACCTGGTAGCTGCGACGGGCGGCGGCGTCTTCGGCGTAACTGAACGGGATGAACAGCGGGCTGGTGCTGAGGCTGAGCATCAGGCTCAGTTTCAGTAAGGGACGC
Organism: Pseudomonas sp. 34 E 7; assembly: GCF_900005715.1. Taxonomy (NCBI): domain Bacteria; kingdom Pseudomonadati; phylum Pseudomonadota; class Gammaproteobacteria; order Pseudomonadales; family Pseudomonadaceae; genus Pseudomonas; species Pseudomonas sp. 34 E 7. The sequence goes on along the minus strand of NZ_CVTX01000095.1, from coordinate 67,917 downwards.
AAGGACAGGTTGGGGACTGCGGGCATGGGAAGGCTCTCGATTTTATTCACTGCCTGGAATGACAGGCGAGGTGAAAAAAAGGGACAGCCTGCAGTTGAATAATTATTCCTGGGCGCGATTGGATAGCCACCCAGGTATCGCCGTCGCCTCCATCGGCCTTGCGATCAAATATCCCTGAACCTCATGACAGCCCCACCCGCTGACAAGCTCATACGTTTGAAGGGTCTCAACACCCTCAGCCACCACGCGGTACCCCAACGAATGGGCAAGTTTGATAATTGTGCGTACCAGACGCTGACTCCTGGACTGCTGAACCAGGTTTTCAATCAGTGAACGATCCAACTTAACGACACTGGCGGGCAGCCGTTGCAGGTGGGACCAGTTACTGTAGCCCGTTCCGAAGTCATCAATGGCAATCTCGATACCCAACGCTCGCAGCTCTTTGAGATGGAGCAGCACGCTATCGAAGTCACCTATACGGGCGCTTTCAGTCAACTCCACTTCCAGTAACCGAGGATCGAAATCAGCCTGTCGAACCCTATGGACCAGCGCGCTTATGAATACTGAAGACTCAATATCCTGCACCGTGACATTGATCGACACTTTGAAATTCAAGCCCTCACGCTGCCACTGAGCCGCCTGGTCGATCGTGTTGCGCAAGACCCACAGACTGATCTGCCCCATCAACGCTGTTTTTTCAGCCAGCGGGATGAACTCGGAAGGCCCGATTGCCCCCAGAAGCGGGTGCTCCCAGCGCAGTAGCGCCTCAACCGACGTGCATGTTCCGGTGCCTATATCAATACGAGGCTGGTAGACCATTCGAAATTGTTCATCACTGGCTATAGCCGTTGCCAGCGAGCTCAGGATAATAAAAGTGCGCTGCTGCGCGGCGTCCAATTTATCTTCGTAGTAACCCCAGCCAACCATTCGATCCCGGGCATCATCGGCGGCGCTGATGGCCAGACGCAGACACTCATGCGGCGACTTGCCTGCCCCCTCAAGTTTCAACAAGCCCACGCCGACGGTCATCTGCAAAGGAATGTCGTGGCACAGTACTGGCGTGATGTAGTCATTGATAATGGCTTTGCTGACAGCTTCTGCAATGGGGTACGGCAAAATAAGGCCGAACCGTGTAGGGCTGATTTTGTAAAGCCGCGATTCGGATGGGACAATCCCTAACAGGCGCTCCTTGATAGCCAGCATCAATTCCAGGGAAAACTCATAGCCCAACGTCTTGACTATCTCGTTCAAAAAGTCGGGAGAGATCACATCAATCACGACGATACTGCAGACTTCTGCGCGATTCTGAGCATTGCCGATGTCGCTCTCAAGCCGAGCGCGGTTGTACAGGCCTGTGGCCGGGTCAACATAGTTTTCCGATCTGAGCGCAATGATTCGACTCATCACCAGTCCAGCCAGATGCCTGAGCATTGAGGCATCTTGCTCGCTCATCATTGGCCGGGTGACGGTGTCGATCACGCACAGAGCGCCAAGACCCAAACCGTCGTCAGTGGTCAGGGGCGCGCCCGCGTAATAGCGGATGCCTGGAAGCCCGGTGACCAGGGGATTGTCCTGGAAACGCAGATCGAGCGTCGCGTCCAGCACCTCGAGAAGCTCGTGCGAGTACAAGGTATAAGCACAGAAAGATTCGCTGCGGGGCGTTTCATTGATGCTCACGCCGACCTTGGCGCGGAACCACTGTTTGTGTTCATCCACAATTGAAATGAGCACGATGGGTGCCCGGAAGTATTCAGCACAGAGCGCAACGATTTGATCAAACGTACCATCGCGCTGATCGTCGAGCAGACATAGCTCTCGAATACGCAGAAGACGACGTTGCTCAAGGGTTGACAGATCTTCAGCGTGTTCCATCAGACTCTCAACGAAGGTAATGAGATAGAGGACGATTGTTCGACGTCCAATGCATACGCAGTGCGACCGACGATTCCTGCGCGACCTAAGCCACTTGAGTCGCGAACCTGCCCACCGCCTCGACGACTCTCTTGGCGCCATCCTGAATTTCAACAATGACCTGGCCGGCCTGCGTGGCAAGTTCAAGGCCTTGCTCTGCCTGGGATTTACTGTTTGCCATCTCGGCCACGGTTTGTTCCACCAGCTTCTGGTTCTGCAACACAACCGATGCGATTTCTTCAGTCGCGGTACTGGTGCGGCCGGCCAGTTGTCGAACTTCATCGGCTACCACAGCGAAGCCTCGCCCCTGCTCACCTGCGCGAGCAGCTTCAATCGCCGCATTCAATGCCAGCAAGTTGGTTTGCTGCGCAATGCTGCTGATCGTCTGAATGATCGAGCTGATCAACAACGACTGCTTGCCGAGCGCCTCTACCCCGCCGGAGGCAGCCTGCATATCACCCGCGACTTTACGCATGGTGTGCATCGTATCGTTGACTACGACGGCTCCGCGCTGAGCAGTTACATCCGTCTGCTGGGAGATCTCAAATGCCGTTTGGGCTGCTTCACTGACGTCCTGTTCACGCGCGACCTGGTCGGTGATAACCGTCGCAAACTTGACGACTTTGCAGAGCGTTCCTTCGGTGTCATAAACCGGGTTATACGTCGCTTCCAGCCATACCGTCCTACCGCTGCTGTCAACACGCTCAAATCGCCCGGCGACAAACTCACCCTTATTCAAGGTAGACCAGAACTCCTTGTATTTCTGCGACGACGCTTCATCCGGCCTGCAGAAAATACGGTGGTGACTGCCCTTTGCCTGGTTCAGGTTGTAGCCCATCGCTTTCAAGAACTGCTCATTGGCCATGAGTACATGCCCGGAAAGATCGAACTCGATCACGGCCGTCGAACGAAGTAATGCATCGATGAAGGATGTGTTTTCCGACGCTTGTTCCACGCGCGAAGTGATGTTTGTGGCATGGCAGGTCACATGGCTCAACTTGCCATTTTCATCCTTTACAGGTTGCCAATGTGCGTGAAGCCACACCAGGGAACCATCGGCGTGCAGGTATCGGTATTCATCAGAGATGGACTTACCCGCCGCTACCGCTGCTCGAAAGTTGTGGAAGCATGGGAGCTTGGATACGTACTGCGGAACAACATCAGCCATGGCGCGACCCAGGAGCCGATCCTGGTCGTAGCCCAAGGCGCCTGCGAAATGTTCGTTGCAGGCGATAATTTTGAATGCCGGGTCGATACTCATCGTCAGCATTTCGCGGTTCAGGCCATCGCGCAGTTGGCGCAGCTCCAACAGCTCTGCCGTTTGAGCGTGAAGCTGGTTCTTGAGTTTGGTATTGAACATGGAAAACCGCCTATAGGGTCATAACAAGTCTATCGGCACCGCCTGCATGATATTGAGGCCGTTCGACGCAGATAAATGATGGGAGGTTAAAGTACCGACCTGCGCCCCCGACGTGTCAACGACGCCGTCCTGCGCCAACCTGGCGCCCTAAGCGGCCGTGAAGAACGCCACTTTCGCCGTAAGGCGATCCGCCAGCTGCGAGAGTTCCATGCTAGCGGTTGCAACCTGATGCGAACCGGTGGCTGATTGCACGGTGGAGCCGTGAATACGGTTGATGTTTTGAGCGACATCATCGGCCACGCCACTCTGCTGTACGGAAGCGCTGGCAATCTGGGCGTTCATATGACTGATGGCGCCAACCTGCTCGCTGATCCTGGCCAGCGCACTCTGCGCGCTGCGGGTTTGTGTGACGGTTTGGCTTGCCAGCTCGCAACTGTTGCGCATGGTTTGCGAAGCGGCTTCTGTCCCCACTTGCAGCGTGCTGATCATCTCCCGAATTTCCTCGGTGGACTGCTGGGTACGGTTGGCCAGCGAGCGCACTTCATCAGCGACCACCGCAAATCCGCGCCCATGTTCTCCTGCCCTCGCCGCTTCAATAGCAGCGTTCAGCGCCAGCAAGTTGGTTTGAGAAGCGATGGAGTTGATGACATCGATCACTGACCCGATATTTTCACTGTATTTGGATACCTGATTTACGGTACCCGTGGTTTGATCCAGCATTATTGCCAGTTGCTCAATGGCAACGGCAGTGCTGGCAACCAATCGATTACCGTTTTCCACTTCGATGTCGGCCAGGCGGGAAGCATCAGCCGCCTGCGCGGCATAGCCGGATACTTCGCTGACCGTCGCGGCCATTTGCGTGATGGCCGTAGCCACCTGCTCGGCTTCATGGGTTTGCAGGTTGATCTGGTCATTGTTGGTCGACGAGGTGGCCGACAATTGGATGGAGGAATGATTGACCTCCTGGGCTGCCCCGCGCACTTGTTGAATAGTCTGCGCCAAGTGCACAAGCGCGTCTTTGAGCACCCCCATCACGCTCTTGGGGTAATCAGTGGAAATCGTCTGGTTCAGATCACCCGCCGCCAGACGCTCAATGGCCAATGCCACCTCAGTGGGCTCCGCGCCCAATGTCGATTTAACGAAGCGAATAATCACCGCCGATAACGTGATGCTCAGCAGCAGGGCAATACCGGTCGCGATCAACATCAGGGTACTGAACTGGCTGGCCGTTTCCTGCACCGCGCCGAGCTTGGCCTTGATGGATGCCTCTTCATAGTCAATCAGCGCATTCACGCGTTTTAACCACTCGCTGTAATCCAAAGACGTTTGACGCATCAGCAGCGCCTGGGCTGCGGGAATGTCCCCCGCTCGGCGCAGTGAAATGACCGCCTGGGTGGATGTGAGGGTTTGTTGTTCAATCTCCTTGATTGCGGTCAGCAGTCGAAGCTCTTCGCCCGTCACGCTTGCGCGTGTGAACAACTGATCCATCGGCGCCGCCGAGTCGGCGTAGGCTTGCTCCAGGGCTTTGATCTGCGACAAGTATGTGTCCAGATCATGGTCGCTGGTCACGAGCACCGCATCCCGGATAGCAATGGCGCGGTTATGCACGCTGCCACGGAAGTTGATGGCGTAGCGCTGCACCTTTGCCGCGTTTTCACCGACATCGCCCAACGTGGCATCGATGAAGCCAACACGCTGAATGCCGATGGCTGTGATCATCGTCAGAAGCGCCAGGATGGCTGCGAAACTCAGCCCTATGCGTGTGGCCAACGAAAGCGTTTTCTTCATGGCTTACTCTGAAATATGCCCGTCATGGGACTGGATTGATGCGGATGACGCGAGGGGCGCGGTGAGCCAATCACGCTGGGTGGGTTGAAGATACGTCGATGCCGGATAACCAATCCATTGAGTATTACGCACTGCATTGATAGCTCAGTGCTATCACGCGGGCATGGGTCAGGTTGGAAAAGAGCGAGCTTGCAGAAAACAAATGAATTTATTTTCGGTATGGCCCCTGGGATCAAAGGCGTCGGCCGCGAGGGCAGCGGGGTCTGGAGTCACTCCGGTTATACCCCCTTGAATGCAAAAGCTGTAACACAGTTAACCCATGCCTCCGCGACTTTGCTGTTACAACAATGCCAAAACCTCTTCACCAGTGACGCTCACGATGAATCAAACTCCCTCCTCCCATTCAACAAACGCAGGGTACTGGGTGGGCAAGCTGACGCCGCCGCAGGTGTTGCCGACATCTGTTGCGCGAGAAACGCTGTTGGCTTCCCTGAAGCAGAACGCGCCTGTCCCGCTGACGTTGCTGACGGCTCCGGCGGGCTATGGCAAAACCACCTTGCTGATGCAATGGCATGCAGCTGTGCGGCAACAAGCGCCCGATACGGTATCGGCCTGGCTGTCGCTGGATGAGGCTGATGTCGAACCCAACCGTTTTCTGGCCTACCTGATCCTGTCCCTGGACCAGGCTGGGGTTGAACTGGCGCACTTGCCCTCTCTGGCGGCCTCACAGGCGATGGACGTGCAGCCACGACGCACACTCAATGCCTTGTTGCAGGCACTTGCCCGGGAAAACCGGGTAGTCACCCTGTTTCTGGATGATTACCATCTCGCTGCCAGTGCCGAGGTCAGCGCCATTTTGAGCCATTTGCTGGAGCATGCGGCGCCTTGGCTGCACTGGGTGGTGGCCAGCCGCGCACAACCGGACTGGCCATTGTCACGTTGGAAAGCCAAGGGTTGGGTACACGAAGTCTGTGCACAGGCGTTGACCCTGTCCCTTGAAGAAACCCGTGGCATTCTCGGCGCTGATCTGGACGCCGCTGCCTTGTGCCAGGTACACAAGGCCACCGAAGGGTGGGCCGTGGCAGTGCAACTGGCCCGCTTATGGCGCACGAGTAACGACGGTTCGATTTATGGTCTGACCGCCTTCTCCGGCGGTGTGGCGGATGTCGCCAACTACCTCACCACGCACATATTCACTAGCCTGTCCGAAGACTGCCAGTCACTGCTGCTGCAGACGAGCCTGCTGCAACGCTTCAATGCCGACCTGGCAGATGCGGTGGGTGGTCGTCATGACAGTGCCGAACGGCTGCAACAACTTGCCCACCTGGACACCTTGCTGATTCCGCTGGATCCGGAGCGCCAATGGTTTCGCTACCACACCCTTTTGCGGGATTTCCTGCGACTGCGAGTCAACAGCCGGCAGCGCCAGTCTATTCATTGCGCTGCGGCACACTGGCTCGCGGGCCAGAAGGATTGGAGCCAGGCCGTTCACCATGCGCTCAAGGCTGACGACATCCCATTGGCGGTGAGCCTGGTGGTCAGCGCCGGGGGGTGGGAGCTGGTATTGCACCATGGCATCCGCTACGCCCAAGGTCTGCTGCAACAGTTCGATGCCGCCACATGCAACAGCCATCCCGATCTCCTGCTGCTCCAGGCCTATCTGCACGCCAAGCTGGGCGATCACGCGCTGTCGACGCAGTTGCTGCAACGCGCCAGCGGCAAGGTCGCCGCAGACGCGCGACTGGCCCGCGACTTTCACGTCATCCAGACCCTCGCAGCGGCCTATCACGACCACCTGGACACTCTTGACGCCGACACCCTGAGCGTCCATGCCGGCCCCTCCGCCCTCGACCAGACACTCGCGCAAGCCACCCTGGAGTGCGTGCTGGCCCTGGCCGCCCTGACACGCGGCGAACTGGAATCGAGCTTGCGCACCATCAGAGATGCACACGTCAAAATGCGCGTCATTGCCAGCCCACGCGGCGAAAACTATTGCCGTATTCACGAGGCGCAAGCCCTGGCACTCGCTGGACGTATCGATGAAGCAAGTGTGCTGCTGGAGCAGGCCCTGACGTTTGCCACCCGGCAATTCGGCCAGGAAAGTTCATTGCGGGCGCTGGTGGGCTGTTTCAAGGCCAGGCATCTGTATTGGCAAAGTGAATGGGCGCAGACCCGGCCTTGGCTCGAGGACGGCTGGGCCGCGCTGGAGCATGCCGACGGTTGGCTGGATATTGTCGCCGTAACGGCTGAACTCACCTGGCGCACGCGGTTGCGTAGCCATGGCCTGCACGCGGCTCTATTGGAACTGAACCATGTCGACCAACTGGCTGATGCCCGCCAATGGCCACGTTTATCAAGGTTGGTGCAGGCCTGGCGTATCGATGCGTGGGTGCAGGGAGGGCAACTGCCTATCGCCCGCCAGGCGCTTTTACAGATGGACCTGGAGCGCATCGCCAACTGTGCCCAGGATTGGCGTGGTCAAGAAGCCGCCACGCTGGCATTGGCCCGTCTGCAGTTGCAGAGCGGCCTCTCGGCTGCCGCGCTGACCCGCCTGCAACGTGTCGCCGCGCAGATGGAGACAAAAGCGTTGCTCCTGCCGGCCTGGCGCTTGAGGTTGATGGCCTTGGCCGCCAGCGGCAAGGTGCGCACGCTTCATGCCGAGGACACCGAACAGACCCTGGCCCCGATCATCCAGCATGGCCTGCCAGGATTGCTCCTGGAAGTCGGGCCGAGCCTGCTGCCGGCGTTGTTGGACTATCCGGCGCCACCACCGATGCTCACCTCGGTGATCAAGCGATTGCGCGGCTGGCGGGCACATCCCATGCCCGCACACAGCGTGTTGAGTGCAAAGGAACGCCAGGTGCTGAGCCTGCTGTCTCAGGGTCAATCCAACAAAGCGATCGCGCTCGCATTGGATATCTCCGAAAACACCGTGAAATTTCACCTCAAGCACCTGTTCGCCAAACTGGGAGTGGACAACCGCACAGCCGCCATCAGCGCGGCACTGCGCGAAGGCTATCTCGACACCTCGCTCTGAGCCGCAAACCTACCCACCTGGGTAGGGGCAACGCGCGATTGCCCGCCCCTTACCCGCCCCGCCCGTAGCAACCTGCCCGAGGCCCTGCCTAGCATCGTGACCATCCGCAGAGGAGGGTCGCGACGGCAGCCATCTCCTGTGCCTGACAAGAACAACAAACCTCAGGAGATGCACTGTGCAATCAAACCGCAAGACTGTGCGCGTCGCGACCGATGTGGGGGGCACCTTCACCGATCTGGTGTACTTCGAGAACGATCCCGTCACCGGTCAACAGACGATCCGTACCGCTAAGGTCGATACCACCCCGCCGAACTTTGCCCAGGGCATTCTCAATGTGATCCGCAAGGCTCGGGTCACCCTGTCGCAGGTTGATTTTCTCGCCCATGGCACCACGGTGGTCATCAACGCCTTGACCGAACGCCGTGGGGTCAAAACCGCCCTGATTACCACACGAGGTTTTCGCGACATCCTGGAAATCGCACGCGCCAACCGGCCCGACTATTTCAACCTGAAGTGGGTCAAGCCCGCCCCGTTCGTGCCGCGCTACCTACGCCTGGAAGTTGCCGGACGCCTGTGCACCGATGGGCGCGAACGCGAGCCGTTGGCGCTGGATGAACTGCCGGCCATGATTGAGGGCTTGCGTGCCGATGGCGTTGAAGCGATCGCCATCTGCCTGCTGCATGCCTATGCCAACCCCAGCCACGAACAGGCGGTGTTGAACGAGGTAAAACGCTTGTGGCCCGAGGTCTCGGTGGTTGCCTCGCACCAGATCACCCGCGAGTGGCGCGAATACGAGCGCACCAGTACGACGGCCCTCTCGGCCTATGTGCAACCGATCGCCGCCCGCTACCTGGATGAGCTGGAGGCTGGCCTGCGCAGCGAGGGCTATCAGGCGCCGCTGTACATCATGCAGTCCAATTGCGGTGTCGACAGCGTGGCCCATGCCCGCGATATCCCTATCACCATGGTCGAGTCCGGGCCGGCCAGTGGCTTCTGGGCAGCGGCCGAATTGGGCCGGTTGATCGATGAGCCCAACCTGCTCGGGCTGGACATCGGCGGCACCACGGCCAAATGCGCGCTGATCCGCAACGGTCAGGTTGCGATCAAGACGGACTATTGGATCGAGCGCGACCGAATCAATGCCGGCTACCCGATCATGGTGCCGGTGGTGGACCTGGTGGAAATCGGCAATGGTGGAGGCTCCATCGCCTGGGTCGACGCATTCGACAAGCTGCATGTCGGCCCACAGTCCGCCGGCGCCGTGCCCGGCCCGGCCGCCTATGGCCAAGGTGGCACCGAGATCACCACCACCGACGCCAATCTGGCGCTGGGCCGCATCAATGCGCAGTACTTCTGCGGCGGCGAAGTGAGCGCCGACGTCAAGGCCGTCGCCCAGGGTTTCAACGCGCTGAGCGAGCGCCTGCAACTGCCTGCCGATGAGATCGCACGCGGCGTAATACGCCTGGCCAACAACAATATGGTCAACGCCTTGAAGCTGGTGTCATTGAGCCGTGGCCACGACCCACGCGAGCTGACGTTGATGGCCTTTGGCGGTGGAGGTGCACTGCATGCAGTGGCCCTGGCCCAGGAACTGGGGGTTAAAAAGGTCATCGTCCCCCGTGGGGCCTCGGTGTTCTCGGCATGGGGCATGACGCTTTCGGATCTGCGTCGTGACTTGTTCATCAATCGCTTTGTTGACACCACGCAGTCACAGGCCCTGGAGCACACCCAAGCATTCCTGGAGGAACTGGTGGCCAGCGCCCGCGAGCAGTTCACGGCCGAGGCTGTGCCCCCGGAGCGGGTCGAACTTCAGGTGCATTGCAAGCTGCGTTACCAGAACCAGGAGCATTCGGTGGAAGTACCGCTGGGCCTTGATGAACGCCTGGACAGTGACTGGAAACACATCGCACAGCGCTTCCACACGCTTTATGAACAGCACTACACCTATCGCCTCGAGGCGCCGCTGGAGATTGTCGGTTTCCATCTGGTCGCTGTCGCCCAAATCGACAAGTTGATCCCCCAGGCCCTCCCCGTCACCGGGCGCACGATTGACGCCGCCCGCAAGGGCCAACGCCAAGTCGACTACGCCACGGACGGCATTCACGAAGCGGCCATTTATGACTACGCCCTGCTGGAGCCGTACATGTGCTTTGACGGCCCCGCCGTGATTGAAGACGCCGGCACCACCGTCGTGGTTCACCCGCACAACCACGTGCTCGTGGACCGCCTCGGCAACCTGCACATCACGCTCAACGGCTGACGGGGATATCACCATGCATACACTCGACATCTTCACCCGCGACATTATCCAGAACTCGCTGCAAGCCATTGCCGACGAGATGTTCGCCGCCATGCGCAAGGCGGCGATGAGCCCGGTGATCTACGAGGTGCTGGACATGGGCACCGGCATCACCGACACCCACGGTGACATCGCCAGTTCCGGGGCCGGGATCCCGGCCTTTGTCGGCGTGCTGGACAAGGCGGTCAAACAGATCCTGCTGCACCATACCGGCCCCGACGATATCCAGGACGGCGATGTCTTCATTTGCAACGACCCTCACAGCGGCGCTGTGACCCACCTCAATGATGTGGTGCTGGCCATGCCGGTGTTCGCCGACGGGCGGCGTGTGGCCTGGACCGCCAACATTGCCCATTGGAACGATGTCGGCGGCATGGTGCCTGGGTCGCTGTCGACCCAGGCCACCGATATCTTCCAGGAAGGTTTGCGCCTGTGCTCGGTCAAGCTGATCAGCCGCGGCCAACCGATTCGCTCCGTGTTGCAGATCCTGCGCGCCAACACGCGCATGCCGGACTTCATGGAGGGCGACCTGTGGGCGGGCGTGGCAGCGGTGCGCAGTGGAGCCTTGCGCCTGCGTGAGCTGACCGCCAAATACGGCACGGACCTGTTCCTGATGGCCATGCAGGACTTCATGGACTTGGGCGAAAAGGTTTCGCGCAAGGCCCTGATGGAGCTGCCCAATGCCAGCCTGTTTCTGGAGGAACCGCAGGACGACGGCAGCCTCTTCAAGGTCACCGTACACATTCATGACCACACCTTGACTATCGACTTGCGCGACAACCCCGACCAGTGCGCAGGGCCAACCAACCTGAGCCGGGACGGCGCCGTGGTGGCGGCGCAGATGGTCTTCAAGGCGCTGACGGCACCGCAGGGCATCACCAACGGCGGCACCTTCCGTCCGCTGACGGTGCTGACGCGTCCGGGCTCGCTGTTCGATGCCCAGTCACCGGCGGCTGAAGGCTTCTATTTCGAGAACCTGATCCGCGTGCATGACCTGATCCTGCGCTGTCTGGCCCAGCGGTTCCCCAATCGGCTGCCCGCCGGCAACTTCGCTTCGGTCTGCGCCACCATTATCGGCGGTCGGCATCCGGACACCGGCCGCGTTTTTACCCTGGTGGAGCCAGAGATTGGTGGTTGGGGCGCTGAGCCCGGACGCGATGGCAACAACGCCGTTTATTCCGGGCTGCACGGCGAAACCTACAACTGTCCGGTTGAGGTGTGCGAGGCCCGCTACGGCCTGTACGTGGAACGCATGGCGTTGAACGACGAACCGGGCGGGCATGGGCAGTTCCGGGGCGGTCGCGGCATTTGCATCGACTACCGCGTGCGGGCCGACGGCAGCTTCCTGACCTGCGGCTACACCCGCTCGGTCGTACCACCATGGGGCTTGCAAGAGGGTCTGGACGGCACGCCCAACTACGTCGAAGTCCTGCGCGGTGACCAGCCGCCGCAACGCTACGCCATGGCCAGCGCAGTGCCGCTCAATGCAGGCGACCTGGTACGCGTACGCACCGGTGCCGGCGGGGGCTACGGACCGCCGGCCGCACGCGACCCCGCCGCCGTGCGCAACGACCTGAAGAATGGCTACCTCGACGAACGAACGGCATACGCCGTGTACGGCGTCATGCCCTGACCCCAACCCGCCGCCAAGCGGCGGCCTTCCCATGCGTTCACCTACAACAATAAGAGGGAATCGTCATGTTGCAACATCCGTTGACGCGCTTCGGCGCTGTGGTTTCGCTGGCGCTGGTGCTGGGCAACAGCCCTTCGGCCCACGCCGAACAGTTCATTGGCTTTGGACAACCCGGGTTGCCCGGGCGCTGGGCCCTGGAAACCTTTCCCGTGTTCAACCGCGACGCCGAAGGCAATGTACGTGCTGGCGGCAACACGGTGCTGGCGTACTTTTCCGAAACCGGCTTTACCGACACCACCCGCGATCAATTGCAGTTCTGGGTGGGCGCCGTCCCGGGTTACGCCAGTACCCAAGGTGCGAAGAACACCAGCCCATGGGGAATTGCCTCCCCCAATCTCGGCCTCGCCTACTACTACAACGTGCTTGAACCCACCAGTGCCTACGGCGCTGCGGACTACACCACGTTCTGGGTCAACCCGACACTGATGGTCGAGTTTCCCAACGGCAACAACGAGGTCGCCGGCTACGGTGCCTTTGCCAACCGTTACGCGGTCAGTTTCAGCGTGGCCAACTATTGGCGGCAGGGCAAATTCGCCGCCACTTTCACCCCCGCCGGCGTGCATTACGCCGCACGCAATCGCAACTCCACCGACCTGGGGGACGGCGACCTGCGCCAGCTGCGTGGCGGCATCAGCTACTGGTTCGCCGACATTGCCGCAGGCTACCTGGTGCGCGATGACCTCTGGCTGGGCGTGCATCACGTCTACCACGTCAATAACCGCGCGGCCGCAAGCTTTGCATCGTCGCGTGTGGGAAAGATCGGCCCCTCCATGACCTACACCGGGTTTGCCCAACAAGAGCTCTTCCTGTCCGCCAATATGAATTTCGATTACTACCGCAGCGCCAATCTGCCGCGCTCCACTGAACTGACCATGGCGCTGGTGAAGTTCTTCTAGCCCTGGCACCCCTTTGATGTGAGGACATCGCGCATGGATACTGCAACAACCCCTCCCCTCCAGCCCCACGATGTAGCGGTTTCGGTACGCTGGCTCAATCCGATTGGCTGCCCCACCTTTGATGCACCGATTGCCGACTTACTGCACGGCATTAAACAACCGTCGACCCACGTTGAAGTGGTGTCCTTTGACATGGCGCCCAGTCCGACGCACCTGGAATACCGGACCTATGAGGCACTGACCTATGAACGCACCGTTCGCATTGCGCGTGATTGCGCCCAGCAGCACATCGACGCCTTGGTGATCGGCTGCTTCTACGATCCGGCGCTGGAGGACGCGCGAGAAATTTCCGGCAACTGCCTGGTTGTCGCGCCCTGCCAGTCGAGCCTGCAGGTGGCCGCACAACTGGCCAACCGCTACTCGATTATTGTCGGGCGTGACAAGTGGATGGAGCAGATGCGTGGGCGCGTTCGTGGCTATGGCGCGGGAGATCGACTTGCTTCGATGCGCGCACTCGCAATGGGCGTCGATGAATTCCAGAAAGACCCTGCCCTCACCCGGCGCCGCATTATTGAACAAGCCATTCGGGCCGTCGAAGAAGACGGCGCCGAAGCCATTATCCTGGGTTGCACCATTGAGTTCGGCTTCTTTGAGCAAGTGCAGCGTGAGGTGGGCGTGCCGGTTATCGATCCCGTCGTGGCCGCGTTCAAGATGGCCGAGGCGCTGGCCGGCATGAAGCAACGCTTCGGCTGGTCTCCAAGTCGCGTTGGCAGCTGCGAGCCACCGCCTGAAAGCGAGATCACAACCTTTGGCCTGTTCCAGGGCCCCGTGCCCATCGGCAATCGCGTGGACGCCTAGCGTCTCAACCTTGAGATGGCCGAGCGGCCATCTCCCTTAAAGGGACCTCACCCTCATGAGCGAATCCATTGCAATGCCCAAGCACGAAGCACGCTCCACCCGGCAAGTGGGCGACGTTTTCCGCGATGTGCCCCTGACCCGCGAGCACCTCAAGTGTTGCCTTGCGTTGTTCTTCGTCTTCGCCATCGAGGCGTGGGAGATGATGATCATTGTCTACACCGCGCCGCTGATCGCCCAGGACTTTGCGCTGGACGCTTTAGCCGTCGGCCACCTGATTGGCGCCATGTTCATCGGCATGCTGCTGGGCTCGTTGATCTGGGGCAAGCTGGCCGAACGCATCGGACGCAAGGGGGCGGTGATCTGGAGCCTGGCCAGTTACGGCGTGATCTCGCTGGCCAGCGCCTTCGCGCCGGACTACATCACCCTGTACGTACTGCGACTGCTCTCCGGCGTCGCGGCCGTGGGCATGATGGTGGTCACCTTCGCCCACTACCAGGAGTTGTTGCCTGTGCGCCAGCGAGGCGCCTTGACGGTATACCTGGCGTCGGGCTGGCCAATCGGCATGCTCCTGGCGCTGGGGGCTACCGTGTGGCTAATGCCCTATGGCTGGCGCACGGTCATTGCGGTGAGTTCACTCGGTGGCCTGTGGGCACTGGTGGTCGCGCGCTGGGTGCCGGAGTCGCCGTACTGGCTGGCCAGTGTGGGGCGCCAGCCGCAGGCCCGCGCCGTGCTCGCCCGCCTGAGCCGAGGTGCCGTGCAGGTGCCGCAGGACTGCCAACTGCAGGTGGACACGGTCAACCGCGGTCGGCAACGGGAGCTGTTCGCCCCGGCGTTGTTGAAAGTCAGCGCGTTGCAGATCCTGGTCAATTTCACGTTTTCCTGGGGCTATTGGGGCCTGCAAACCTGGCTGCCGACGTTGCTGCAACAACGCGGCCTGACCCTGCCGCAGAGCTATGGCTTCATCGCGCTGTCAGCGCTGTGCATGATCCCCGGCTACATAGCCGCGTCATGGTTGACCCATCGCTATGGTCGCAAGAAGATCATCGTCGGTTTTATCAGCGCCTCGGTGATCGCCGGCTATGGTTTTGCCAACTCACAAACACTGGAGATGCTGTACCTGAGCAACTTCGCGCTGGCGTTCTTCAGCCTGGGTGCCTGGGGCGTCTGGGGCACCTGGATCGCCGAGTTGTACCCCACCCGGCTACGCACCATCGGTTACGCCTGGGCGATTCTGGCCCAACGCATCGCCAACATCCTCGCCCCCTCCTTGATCGGTGCGCTGGTGGCCTATGGCACCTCGTTCAACATCACCACCACCTTCATCAACGCCTTCATGCTGGTCACCGTGGTGCTGACGCTGTTCATTCCCGAAACCGAAGGCAAGACACTGGACTGACGTGCAACACATCGCGCTTTCACACGCGCCCCTCGGCGGTCACCGACATCCGCCCGTCAGTGACTGCGTTTGAATAGCAGCACGCCGCGAGCTTAACGGATCGCTTCCACGGGTCCGCTACAGCCGCGTCGATCACGACTACCAGAAACGGAATTCACCATGAACAATGAACATCGAGTGCAAGGCATTACCCTCGCCATGCGTCGTGCCCCCTACCAGAACAACGGTGCCACACCTTGGTACTCAACCCTGCACCTCGGCACCCCGGGGCAACCCTTGAAATTCTCGCTGGACACGGGCACCAACATCACCTGGGTCACCTCCAGCCTCTGCGCAGCGGATCGGTGCCAGCACTACAGCGCAGGCCGGTTTGACTGTGAGGCGTCCAGCAGCTTCACCTTCACGGACTGCCTACAACGGCCCTACAGCTTTGGTCCATGGGGAACCATGCAGGTCGAGTCGGGCGCGGACGTATTGCACATCGACCAGACGCCGCTACCCACCCAACTGCTACTGGCGGCGGACTACGACGGTGTGCAGTTTCGCCAATTGGATTGGGACGGCGGCATTGGCTTGCCCAGCAGCAGCGCCTATGTCGACGGCCGTAGCGCGTTCGTGTTTCAGGCGTTAATGAACAGCGGCAAGGTTGATCCCACACACCCCTTCATCGCCTTCGATTGGGATGCCGCATCACGGCGCGGCAGCAGTCAGTTGGGCGGCGTTGATGCCAGCAAGACCCGCGGCCCGCACCTATTTCTGCCGTGGTCGCTCTACAACAAGGTCGCTGGGGTGGAATACATCTGGTCCACGCCACTCACCTCCTACGCCGTCGGCGGCCAGGTGCTGGCCACAGACCTGAGCTTTGCCCTGGACTCCGGTTCCTCTCGGTTCAAGGGAGACGACCGGCTGATGCGCCAGACCCTGGCGTGCATCGCTCAAGGTGGCTCCCCTGACGTGGTCCTTGGTTTTGCCGATGGCGAGATTACACTCGGGGCCAACCTCTACAACGTACTGATTGAGGAAGGCCCCGGCAAAGGCAAAACCCTGCCTCAATTTGAGCCACTCGGCCTGGCCGACCTGATACTGGTGGGCGCATTGGTGATGGAACATTGCTACACCGTCTATGAGTACCGCGTGGTCCAATGCCGTCCGGGTGCGTACTCATTGGCGCCCGCCGGCGTGTGGCTCTTCAATCGCCCAGGCGGTCCGCAGATCATCACGCGTTCGTCCTCGCAACCGTTCGACACGGCCCCCAGACCACTCAGCCATGGAAAGCTCAGCTTCAACGCCGAAGCGCCTTCGCGGCCGATGTCGGCCGCAGGCACCTGGCAGAATGACTATGGTTCGGTCATGACGCTGACGCTTGAAGGGAACCGGATCAGCGGCACATACCAATCCTCGACGGGTTCCACAGGCAAATATGCGGTGGCGGGCTATCAAGCACCCGCCACCAACAACGCAGAACAAGGCCTTCCAATAGCGCTGGCCATCGAATGGCATTCCTTGGGTGATGACCCCGCTGATCCCAGCTGGCACTGGTCTTCCGGGCTCAGCGGACAAATGCTGCGCGTGAAGGACCAGGACAGGCTGGCACTCTCGCACCTGCTGGTGGCCACCCGTGACTTCCCGGGGCTTGCTGACCAGGGCACCTACGTCGACAAGTTGCTGTATCACAGAGTCGCCTGCGAGCCGCAAAAACCACCGGTTAGCGCGCCCACATCAACGCCGGACATTGCAGACCCCCTGAGCGGTACCTGGGCCGCCGTTGATGGAAGCCGCTTGAGCCTACGTGTGCATGCAAGCCAGCACCATGCGTTTGGCTATGTCAGCGGCACACTGTCGGCCAGCACCGGCGAATCCGAGGTATCCGGGTTCACCGACATCAATGCCCGGGGCAACGGCCTACCCTTGCAATCGGTCAGCCTGACGACAACAGCACGCGAAGGCGACACCGCGCTGTGCCTATCCGGCTCGGTCGACTTGATGGATCACAGCTTGACGGTCCTGGTCATGGCCAGCTCGCCAACCAGCGTTGTGCACAGCTATGTGCAGACGCAGGTGAAGTCCCTGACGTTCTATCGGCAAGATGCGCAGCGGATACTCACGAGGCAGCGCGCCGAATGCCTGCCATCGCTCGAAACCTAAGTAAAACGGCGACTGAGGACCCCGCCAAGGGCTCACGCAATAGCCCTGTATGTCACCGGCCTTGGCCTGATTGGGTAGTTTCAGCCAATCAATGACTTCCTTGCCGAGGCCCCTTATGGCACCGACTCACATCGCTTGCGCCTTTCTGTATGTCCTATTGCTGAGCACTGTCTGGCCTGGCCACGCCAGAGACTTGGCCGAGGGCCTTACCGAACAGTCACCTTCGGTGGCACTTGAAAATAAAAACCACCGGTACCCGCAATGGACCGGCATCGGTTCACTGAAAAATGCCTTGGGCCAGACCTGCAATGCCGTTCTGCTGGACACGCGCAATCGCCGGGGTAAGGCCGTCGGTCCGGCGTATGTGCTGACCAGCGGGCATTGTGTGTTCTACAGCTACGGTACAGCGCGCATCCGCCAGGCGTTCAACGCCGATGTGACCTTCAATTACTTTCATGACACCCCCGAACGGCATGCCACCTACGCCGTCAAGACAGCACATTGGAGCAGCATGGCGGGCACTGACCTGGCCATACTCGAACTGGATACGTCACTGGCCGCGCTGGTGGCCAGCGCGATCATGCCACTCAAGCTGGCTTCTCATCGTCAGACATCGGATCGAGAAGTGATCAACGTGGGCGCGCCGACCGGTTTTCTGAAAAAGGGCCTGCGCATGAGTGTCTGCGTGGAGTCGCCCCTGAACAGTTTTGCCGAACACCCCGGCGTGTTTCCCAGCGCCTTGCACAACCGCTGCAACGGTCTGCGCCCAGGCAGCTCCGGCAGCCCGATGCTGGACCGCAACACCAATGAAATCACCAGCATCATCAGCAAGGTCGCGTCTGCCATTCAGAAGGACATTCTCAACAGCTGCCAGAACAACTCGGCGTGCGAAGCGGCCAAATTCAATTACAGCTATCCCGCCAACGACGTGTACTACTGCTTTGTAGACGGTGTTTTCCGTAACGACACCCCAACCTGCCAGCTCAAGGCCGTTGACATCACGCTGGACGAGCCGTGGGATCTGAAACCGTATGTGCACTTGCAACGTGACGCCGCCGACCAAATTACCCGTCCGACCTGGAACCTGAGGTTCTCGATCCAGGAGCCGTTCTACCGATTCAAGGCCGTGAATGACATCAGCGATTGCGCACGCACGCACGGCTACCAAGTCGCTGCCGGCTCTGACGAGGCCTATATCGACCAGCCCATCGGCCCAGTGCTGGGGCCGCATGTGCTATGCATACTCGGCGTGCAAAAGGCCGAGCAGCCGCTGACCCAAGCATTGCTGCGCAATGTGTTCACCCATTCGGTATTCCTGACCAACCCGGCACCGGCCCCGCAGCTCAAGCACCGCTATCACATCGCCTGGGAAAGCCAGCACAACGGTTTCAACCGGCATTACTACTACAGCGTGAACCCGGCGATCAGCACCCTCTGCGGCGATATTGACGACGATCGCTACACCCTGGCCACGGATGGCATTTTTCTTGATATAGCCGAGCTGCCGATCACGCTATGCAGTTATGCGCGTAACAGCGCCGGGCAACCGTCGGCCATTCGTACAGACGTGATCAAAGGTGCGACGGTTCGCTCGCAGCGTCATGCGAGGTGAGGCAGCTGGCCACGGCCTGTCAGCCCACCGGCAACGCTGGGGAGGGGGGTGTTTGCCAGGCTGAGGCGCATCACTACTCCTCCAATCCCTCAGTTGCGCATGGCATAGGCCACGGCGATCTGGCCGGCCAGTCCTTTGCCGCGAGCCTCCCCCATAACGTGCGCGCCAGGATGTCCAGGCCTTTTTCGGTTGCGTTCATACTTCTCTCCCAGCGAAAAAGCGCGGCACAGTGGCCGGGCGGAAAACTGCTCTGAGTATATTCACTGACACAAAGATGCGTTGGCCTGTAGACTCCGCCCCGCTATCAATTTACCCCGGTCACCCCGGGGAAAGGGAGGTCATACAAGTCAAAACTCAAGCCTATAGGCCAGACATTGACGGCCTTCGTGCCATCGCTGTGCTGCTAGTTGTCCTCTACCATGCAAAATTCCCCGTACTGGGCGGGTTCGTCGGCGTAGACGTGTTCTTTGTTATTTCAGGCTACTTGATTACGTCGATTCTGCGCCGGGAAATACTGGCGGATAAGTTTTCGTTCAAGTCGTTTTACATTCGTCGCATCAAGCGCTTGTTGCCAGCCTATGCGTTCATGATGTTGTGTCTTACTATTTACTGCTACAACTACCTCATGCCGGACGACCTTATATCGTTTGCAAAGAGCGCTGTGTACTCATTGGTAGCCGTCAGCAATATTTATTTCTTCTCTGGTACAGGATACTTTGGATCGGCCAGCACCGAGCCTCTGCTGCATACCTGGTCAATTGCAGTCGAAGAACAGTTCTATATCGTTTGGCCGGTAATCATGCTGGGGCTAGCTTGGATCAGCAATAACAAGATCGCTCGCCACATCATTGCAGGCCTGTTCGTTGTGTCGCTGGTCGCATCCGAGTATTACGCAGTAAGCTCTAAAAACGCTGCTTACATGCTGCTGCCGTTCCGGTTCTTCGAACTTATGATTGGCTGCATGCTGGCTCTGTACCAACATCGCATCACCCGATACGCCAAGTTGCCAGGCACCATGTCCGTCGCGGGTGTCGCGCTCATCATCGGCAGCGCCTTGTTGCTGGATGAGTCGTTCGCATTCCCTGGTCTGAATGCACTACCAGTCTGTCTGGGTGCCGCCCTAGTAATTGCTGCGGGCTTTCGGTCTCAATCCGGAATAGGAACCAGGCTACTGGGGTTCGCCACTATTCGCTACGTGGGTAAAGTGTCCTATTCCTTTTACCTGTGGCACTGGCCCGTGCTGGTGCTCGCAGCCTATCGCGGCATAGAACTAACCCACACCAACGCAGCAATCCTGATGATCATTGCCTTTGCTGCGTCTGCGATCAGCTACCACTTAGTGGAAACCCCGTTTCGGAACGTTCGTCAAAAACGTTTCGCTCCGATCTTCGCCGGCATGTATCTGGTGCCTTTGACTGTCATTGCTGTCTTCGCCTACGTGATCATCGAGAACGACGGCTACCGCGCCCAGTCTGGCGCATTGGTGGCCGAACTGGATGAAGCCAACACGTCGCACGTACAGCGCTCGCAATGCATCAGTTTGATGCTGGTTGGCAACATGGAGGAATGCCATCTTGGCGTTGATAAGCCCACGATGGATGGCATGTTGGTGGGCGACTCCTTTGCTAATGCCTACGCCCCATTCGTTGGTGAGCTGGCCAAAGATGCCGGCTTGATGATCCACGACACGACGGCAGGCTCAACCCCAGCCATACCCGGTGTGTTCATGATGGACATGCAAAATAAGTTGTCTACCGTAGAAGCAATAAAGATCGCCAATTACAACACCGAGCGGTTCGAACTGGCGAAAAAGCAGAAGATAGTGATCTTGTCCAACTTCTGGAATAACTACGCTAGCTGGCAAGTCAGGTTCAGAATCCAAAATGAGAAAATGGAGGACGTCACAAACGAAGTCGATAGCCTGCAAATGCAAACAGTCAAAGCGTATCTTGATGCTGGCGTAAAGGTGGTGGTGATCGTTCAGCCATTTGCTGAAATTGGCAGAACCACAGTCAACAAGCTACGCGGCATGAAATTGAGACACGCGGACGCATCGGAAGTAATGCTGCCGCCAGTTGAAAAAAATGCAGACCGCATTGAATACAAGATAAAAAAGGCTTACCCGCAAGTTGTACTGATTGATCCCAATGAGGTGATTTGTAACGAGACGTGCACTTCGGTGGTGGCCGGAAAAATTATATTCAGGCTTGATGGTTCTCATCTAAACGCGTCTGGCGCCGCCGCCCTTGGCGCTGAGTACAAAAAGCTCAAAGGCAACCCCCTGAAAACTCTGTAATGAAAGGGGGCGTATGCGCCCTCGATCAGGGTTTCTTTTAATCAGGATTAAAGATTTGGCTCTTGGCCCGAATTGTGTAAATACGCGGAGTCGACATCGGGCCGGAGCCCTTTACCGTTCACCGCCCTGCTCGACTCCCGCTCAAGATTGATGGCGAGGCTGGGCCTGCCCGGCGAAAGCCATGGGCGATTTGTTTACGGTTCCCGGCACCCACTCCTGGTGTGCTGGTCAAGGGGACCTTCACGGCCCCCTTTGTTTCTCGTTACTCCGCCATTTGACGTATGGCTCTCTCAATGCGCTGACGTCCCGCATGAGCAAGCTTGCTTACACCAGCTTCTTTCGCGACCGCGTATATCAAGCCCTCCCCCGCATGCCCCCGCTGCACCATCTCATCGACCAAAGACCGTAGTTCCGGCAGGCAGATTTCAGATAGCCCTCTTGTAGTGTCTTCGTCGCCGGGCTTCCGGAAGACCACACTGGCGTCCGATTCGATATGAGCCGGCCAGAAAAAGACTCCTGTCTGCTCCTCTTCATGTGAGCGGAATCGAGCACGGGCAATTTGGTCAACGCGATCACGTATCCGTGAGCCGGTTCGTACCCAGCCATGAGCACGGGCAATGCGCCTTGCGAGTGCCGTGTCCAGAACCGGCCCCTCTTGCGTTACGACATGAGCAATCATCTGCTCCAACGTTTCCGTGTAACTCGCCTCAAAGAACTGATCTGGATCGACCAACCCTACTGCCTGACGAGGGTCGGCTTCTTTATAAATCAGATATGCAGAGGGACGAGCAAAATCCAAGACATCCTCATCTGGTGTGATAGATGCAGCCTTGGCGTACTTCAAATCAGGCAACGCGCCTGACGGGTCATTGGATTCGGCCACACTGTCCACTGTGGCAACCACAGCAACCTGACTTACTACCTCAATGACCTCAGCCATAGCTGCGTCGATTTTCAGTCGCTCTACCTCTTGAGCGGCATCGATGACAGCCTGCTTGGCTCGGGACTCAGCAAGGAGTTCGTTCAGACGTAGATGTACCTTTTCGGCAGTTCCAATTGCATCAACCCACCAGTCTGTCGACCATATCCTAACGATCTCCCAACCAAGTCCACGCAGTACAAACTCACGGAGCTTGTCACGATCACGAGCTGTCGCACTGCGGTGATAGGTAGCACCGTCGCATTCAATCCCGGCAAGGTACCGTCCAGGCGCGTCAGGGTGAACAACCCCAAGGTCTATTCGAAAGGAGGAAACGCCAATCTGGGTAAATATCTGCCATCCCTTTTTAGCCAAGGCCGCTGCAACTGCCTCTTCGAATGGGCTGTCAAAACTACCCACGCTACCAAAGTCAGCCTCTGCGAGAGCCTGTGGGCCACGCTCTGCAAACTCCAAGAAGTGCTTAAGATCTCGAACCCCGATCGCTTGCGTACGAGCTAGATCAATATGCTCTGGGCGCAAGGTCGAAAACACCACAAGCTCCTGGCGAGCACGGGTTATTGCCACGTTCAGTCGACGCTCACCACCAGGGCGGTTCATCGGACCGAAGTTCATGGAAAGCACACCGGCAGCGTCTTTTCCGTAGGTGGTCGAGAAATAGATGATGTCTCGCTCATCGCCTTGAACGCTCTCAAGGTTCTTGACGAACACAGGTTCCAGCTCGGACTCAGCGAAATACGAATCGAGTGATGGGTCTTTCCGGCAAGCCTCATCCAGCATGTCCATGATGAGCTTCTGTTGCTCGCCGTTAAAGGTTACGACCCCCACGGTCCGCCCGCTTTCGCGGAAGGCCGGAGACTGTAGGCGGGCAACCAAATCAGCAACTAAATATCTTGCTTCAATTAAGTTTGTTCGCGACCCACCCTTGTCATATACACCCGGGACTGGGCATAACCGTACTGCTTTGTCGGCCGTAAACGGTGATGGGAAAGTCACCAGCTTCGACTGGTAGTATCGCTGGTTCGAGAAAGCGATCAGACTTTCGTGGCGGCTACGGTAGTGCCAGTTCAGATTACGCATTGGCAGATTGGCACTGATGCACTCGTCCAGAATACTCTCGAGGTCAGCCTCTACATCCTCATCTTCAGCGGTCGACTCAGCTCGGTTAAAGAACGAAGTCGGAGGGAGCTGTTTGGGGTCGCCCACCATCACCACTTGCTTCCCTCGGGCCATTGCGCCGATGGCATCCCAGACAGGTATTTGAGATGCCTCATCGAAGATAACGAGATCGAACGGCGTCGAGGCAGGAGGCAGATACTGAGCAATGGATAGAGGGCTCATGAGCAAACATGGAGTCAGCTTGGTTAGCGCTTCTGGCGCACGACTCATTAGCTCCCGCAATGGGATGTGCTTGGTCTTCTTGCCCATCTCATGTCGCAGAACGCCCCACTCTGAAGAGCGACTTACACTGTCTTGGCTTGGTAGGTCGGAACATAGCCGAGCCCGGAGCCAGTCCTTGGTCAACTCGGTGAACTTGTCATCCAAAGCCCGGAAATCGCGAATTCGTTGCTCATGCTCCACGCTGACGAACGTCCGGATCACCTCTTCATTATCGACAGTCGTATTCAGCCACCAGCGGGCGTAATTTACTTCCAATACACGACGGACTTTTCCAGAGCTGATGGCTCCTGTTTCCATCGATTGAACAATCGGAGCCAGGCCGACAGCGTAGGCTTCATCGCGAACCTTCCGCCAAGCGCACCATGCCTTAAGGCGCGATTCAGACGAGACGACAGTTTCGCAGTTTGTCTTGATATCACTTAGCGCCAGGTGAGCAGTTTCGATGACGCCCATTTCGGTGAAATGACCGACAGCCGTCAGGTGCGCCGCTCGCGCCTGTAGCAACTCAAGCTTTTCTCGAAGAGCAACACCGGCATTGGCTATAGCAGCCTCCGGTTCAAGTAGTGCGTTACCATCCCCCAACAGAGTTTGAAGCGGTGTTTTGTAGGCCGCGACCTGCTCAGGATTGAGTGCCAGCTTCGCCACCGCGGTAGCCATCTCCCCCTGAAACGCTGCCGCACTACGCACGACATCAACTTTCGTTTTCAAGTCATTCCAGACAGGAACGATTTCTCGCAGATCGGCCAGATCCACCAACTCTCGCTCAACTGCTGCTCTGTTCTTGAGCAACTCAAAATCAGCTTTTAACGACGAGCCACAACGCCCCTCCTCTACATGAGGATGGTCGTCAACAAGCCGACCGCGTTCCTCTATGCCACGTCGTTCAGCCTGGAAGCGCAGAGCTGCAGTCAGCACGTCAATATCCGTGGTCAAACCGCTCCAGAGAGAGCTAGTTGCTGAGCTGAGATCAACCAGCTCATCTAACCCAGCATCGAGACGAGTCAGCGCACGCAGCCGGCGGAGTTCCTCCTTCAGGCCATCACCTAGCTGGCCCTGCTCAACCAACTGCAAGCCGTCATCGATCCAGGCAGAATTACTTTTCTGAAGCCGCATAGCCTCTTGCAGCTTGATCGCTGTCGCGAGATGCGTTGCTTCGGATTTGGCACCTTGCCAAACAGCAACACACTCATGACCTGGCTCCAGCTCATCGATTGCTCGACGCACCGACCGAATCTCTACCCAAGTAGCGAGATCCTTGCCATTGTCGACTTCACCTGTTGACGTCTGCGTCGGAGCCAATAGCCCAGCGATGCGGCGTTTTCCGAACCAAGACTTAGGCCAGAAAGACTCCTCCGCGTCTTTCCACTCGCGCAGCAGGAGTTCGGTATCAAGTACTTCAATCGCATCAACGTAGGACGCCGTTAGCTGGTGCTTGAGGTCGTCTATCTGACACAGCAATGTGACAGCTTGCCCGAGAACGTCAGTGACATTTTCTGGCCAGGCCGAGCCTAGATCAACGAACGTAGCGCGGCGTTGCTGCAGCAAATCAATGCCTTGTTTAGCTTCAGCAATAATACGAGAGGACCAGAGGGATGAGAGTCTGGAGTTAATGTCCCGGTGTTCGTCGACCCAAGTGCAGCCGTCACTCAGACGTTTAGAAATCGAGCGAGCATCGGGGCGCAGTGCGAAACGCCAATCATGCCCAGCGGCAGCAGGAAGTGCTCGAGAAAGGATCGATAGCCCCTCAAGCGCTGTTGGGGTGTACTCCGTAACAGGAAGCCCAGACAGCTCAACAAAGCGATCGGCAGCTCTCTGGACTTCAAGCACAGCGGGAAGCACGTCACGAGCCGCCTGCACGAATTGTTGCTGCCAATGAGGCGACCACTCTGCTTGGCCTACCCCGGACAAAGCGTTGCCTGCCAGCTGACTGTAACCCACAGCGTGTGCGTTCACTTCAAGGCGGTCGCCCAGCTCTCGAAGTTCAAGCATGGCCTTCTGATCATGCGTTTCCGGAGATGGCCAACCAAGTGGAGCTACTGCCTCATCAACACCCGATGTCACCGTCCCGATGGCATCGTAGATGGTGTAGCCGTTGCGGTGCCGGCGATGCAGACGCTCGACATAAATATTGAGGCTGTCACGCAGGGACGCGAGCCGCTGCGCTTCCACCTCCCATGCGGCAGCATCTACCTGCCCTTTCGCTTCCCAAGCCGACTGTAACTGAGCAAGGACATCCGTTTTCCGAGCTTTGCTGGAGTGAAGTTCAAGGCAGAACTCACCCAGACCGATTTCACGCAAGCGCCGGTACACGACGTCCAGGGCAGCAATTTTCTCAGACACGAACAGCACCCGGCGCCCTTGAGCGATCGACTGGGCGATCATGTTGGAAATCGTTTGGCTTTTACCCGTGCCAGGTGGGCCGATGAGAACGAAGTCTTTACCCTTGGCTGCGGCCATCACAGCCGCAAGCTGAGATGAATCAGATGGCAATGGGCAAAACACATCAGTCGGGCCGTAATCACGGTCCAGTGACTCCGCCTCCGGAAACGGGGTATCGGAGATGAACGAATCACGTGGCGTATCCAGAAGGTGCTGGACTACAGGGCTCTGTCGAAGGTGCTCTGCATTCTCGGCAAGATCCTTCCACATAAGATACTTGGCAAACGAGAACATCGAGAGCACAACGTCCTCGTTAAGCTCCCAGCCTGCGATGTCCTTGATCGCATGACCAACCTTGTTCCAAATACCGGCGATATCCAGACCGGAGTCGTCCCGAGGCAGCTCCTGCTCCAGTGAACCCAAGCCCAGTTCAAAGTCTTGACGCAGCATCTCGATCAGAGTCGGGTTAAAACGAGGCTCATCATCGTGCAGCACCATGGTGAATCCAGAACGCGCACTCTTACGCTCCAAAGTGACAGGAACCAAGACCAGTGGCGCTTTGTACTTTTGTCCGGCCCTATCCTCGCGCGTCCAGCTAAGAAAACCGATGGCCAGGAAAAGCGTGTTGGAGCCACCTTCCTGCAAAGCAGTACGAGCGCTTCGATATAACTCAGTTAACCGGACATCCATTTCGGTTGACGTCAGCGCAACGAATACTTCCCTACGTTTGAGAGCATCTTCAGCATGACGGCGGCGAACATCTTCTCGCTCACGCTGCTCATAGAGTGCGCGCTCACGCGGATCTGCGCCATCCATCAGGTCAGGCCTAGTAAGCAGCTTCAGAGACTGTCCACTCGCAAGAATGTCCTCGAGAGCACCAGGATCAGGCGATTCAAGCTTCAGCGCTCGCTTACCCATTTTGAAATTGAGCAAGTTATTTCGAAGCGACAGATCCAGAAGCTTCCGCTGCCACCGGCCCAAGCGATCTGCTGGGTCTAGCTTGGACAGATCTTCAACCTGTACCTTATTATTGTCATCAGCGAGGCCGATCCCTTCCTCCACAAGAAGCGATGGAGCTTCATCAGTCTCAGCAACGGCGACACGTGCGATCTGAGCCTCTGAGCTGGCGAGCGGTTTGATACGCTGCAAACGGGCGCGACGGATATCTAGCAGCATCTCGAAAACACTTTCAGCGTCTTCGGCTACTTGTTTCGTGCCCATCTCTACCGCATAAGAGAATGGCGGTATCGAGGCGTGGGTAATAAGAGTGGTCTCAAATAGCACGAGTTCCTGAAGCTTCACCCGCTTACGCACTGCAGTGACATCATCCACCACTGCAGTCGTGAACTCTTCTGGCTTAAGCCACAAACCAGCAAAAGCGTGACCATGGGTGAATACGATCACAGGGTTAAGACCGATCTGCTCCAATGCTGCGCAGAAAAGCAGAGTCAGATCGAGACAAGTAGCCAACCCGGAGTCAGCAATCTGACTGGGGCTACGAGTCTTCTGTCCTGATTGTTCAAAGCTGGCCGGCGGCAACGCATAGTCGAGCTTCATGCGCGCCACCGCGCCCCACACTGCCGACGCCAACTGCCAAGCTCTTTTGGGGCCACCCTCATATCCATCAAGTGCCGACGGCTTATCGCTAAGACGAAGCAACTCGGCCGCCTGCTTGAGCAACCGCTCAACCGCTGCATCATTCGGCTGAACAAAAGCCGCAGTCATATCTGGTATATGCCGCAATCCGCCCCACTGGTTTCTGGGCAAAAGGTCTACGACCTGTTCAAGCCGAGCAACTTCCTTGCGACCGCTCTCCGCCTCCTTGTCATCGGCTTCGAGGACAAATGTAAAGGTCGACATTTCTGACTCTGTCAGGCGACTCAACAACGGGCCGTCCAAGACAAGATCAAGCCCAGGTATGACCCGGAAGCTATCTGCAGCGATCTCGTCGATCCGCCAGATCTTGGACTTAAATACCTCGGGGGCAGAGCTAAGCGTAAGAGTGGCATTGACGAAACGATTATTCGTTTCGTTCGAGATACGAAGCTCGCGAATCACAGGGATAGCGTTCTGGAAATCTGCAAGATTTAGCTTTGCTACCAAGGTGGCAAGGACCTTTACTTCCTTAGGCGGGGCTTCTTCTTGGGGTGTGAGGGGCTGAACGATATCGTCCATGCGCAACAATCCTTGTCGTTATGCTCAAGGGAGTGCCGAAACTGACCGGCCAGGGAGCCCCTCTTGAGCTGATGGCGGGATGATATCTCTTATAGTCACAGCCGTAATGTGCCTTTGGTCGTCACTGTTCTCCCAGGCCATCATCGAACGTCAGATACTACGACCGACACAGCTCAATATCGAAAAAGGACGGAAGTCCATCGGGCAAATTTCGATAGTGGTATCACATCGAAAAATCCATCAAGAGCCGGGTGTTCTGTGGGGTAAAAACACTTAAAAACAAAAAGGGGTTGCGAGATAAAATCTCGCAACCCCTTGAATTGTATGGTCGGGACGGAGTGATTCGAACACTCGACCCCTAGCACCCCATGCTAGTGCGCTACCGGACTGCGCTACGCCCCGACTAGGCGTGTTACTGGGTTTGCTTCTTAACGAAGCGAATCGGAATATACCGCAAGCTTTTGAAATGTGGAAGTATTTTAAAAGCCTGAATCACTTTTTCAACACCACCAGCACATCTTCGAGTTCGGAGATCATCTGGCGGATCAGTTGCTTGTATTGGGTGGTGTCGTCTTTGGCCTCATCACCGGACATGCGCTGGCGCGCGCCGCTGATGGTGAACCCCTGGTCGTACAGCAACGCGCGGATCTGTCGGATCATCAGCACGTCCTGGCGCTGATAATACCGACGGTTC
Source organism: Pseudomonas sp. 34 E 7 (assembly GCF_900005715.1). NCBI lineage: Bacteria > Pseudomonadati > Pseudomonadota > Gammaproteobacteria > Pseudomonadales > Pseudomonadaceae > Pseudomonas > Pseudomonas sp. 34 E 7. Next base: position 39,040 of record NZ_CVTX01000095.1, on the reverse strand, counting down.
CCGGTGCGTTTGACGGGGTTGAGTTGAGGAAACTCCTGCTCCCAATAGCGCAGCACGTGCGGTTTTACCGCACACAGCTCGCTGACTTCACCGATGGTGAAGTAGCGTTTGCCTGGGATGACGGGTAGTTCGTCGTTATGACTTGGTTCCAGCATAAGCCTCAACTCGGGCCTTCAACTTCTGCCCTGGACGAAAGGTGACCACACGGCGAGCCGTGATCGGGATTTCTTCTCCCGTTTTTGGATTGCGGCCAGGCCGCTGGCGTTTGTCCCGCAGGTCGAAATTGCCGAAACCGGACAATTTGACCTGCTCGTTGTCTTCCAGAGCGTGCCTGATCTCTTCAAAAAACAGCTCGACCAATTCCTTGGCCTCGCGCTTGTTCAGACCCAACTCTTCGTACAGACGTTCCGCCATCTCAGCTTTCGTCAAAGCCCCCATACGTCACTTCCTTAACGTGGCGTTCAACCTTTGTTCGAGCGAGGTGAGGATATTTTGTGTCGTGGTATTCACCTCATCGTCATTAAGAGTGCGCGATGGATGCTGCCAGGTCAAGCCAACTGCAAGGCTTTTTCTATGCGGATCAATGCCTTTACCCTGATAGACGTCAAATAGCCTGAGGTCCGTCAGCCATTCCCCTGCATTTTCTCGAATTACTTCCAGAACGGCAGTGGCGGCGACTTCACGATCGGCGATCAGGGCCAGGTCACGACGCACTTCAGGGAAGCGCGACAACTCGCTGAATTTCGGCATCTTGCCCGACGCAACTTCAGCCAGGACCAGTTCAAAAACGAAGACTGGACGGTCCAGACCCAGGGTTTTCGACAGTTCCGGGTGAATGGCGCCGACAAAGCCGACCAAGCGACCCTCGCGCTCGATGCGCGCGGTCTGGCCTGGGTGCAGCGCCGGGTGTTTGCCTGGCAGGAACGTGAACGCATCCAGCGCACCGGCAAAGCCCAGCACCGCTTCCACGTCGGCCTTGACGTCGAAGAAGTCCACGGCGTCGCGGCCCTGTGCCCAGCCTTCCGGCAGGCGGCTGCCGCAGACCACACCGGCCAGCATCGGCTCTTGCTTCAAGCCATCGAGTTGACCGACGAAACGCAGGCCGCTTTCGAACATGCGCACGCGATCCTGCTGACGGTTCAGGTTGTGAGACAGCGCCTTGACCAGGCCTGGCCACAGTGACGAACGCATGGCCGCCATGTCATTGGAAATCGGATTGGCCAGCAACAGCGGCTCGACGCCCGGGTTGAACAGCTCGAATTGCTTTGGATCGATGAAGCTGTAGGTCACCGCTTCCTGATAACCACGAGCCACCAGCAGGCGACGCAACTCAGGCAGATGCGCACGCGCCTCGGCCTTCGGTTGTGGCGCAAGGCGCGCTTGCGGGTAGCGCACCGGCAGACGGTTGTAGCCGTACAGGCGGGCCAGTTCTTCGATCAGGTCGACTTCCAGACTGATATCGAAGCGATGGCTTGGCACTTCAACGTGCCACTGCCCTTCCCCACCCGCAGAGATGGCGAGGCCGAGGGCCGACAGCAGTTGCTCGATCTCGGCAGGCTCAATCACCAGGCCGAGCATTTGCTCGACGCTTTTGGCACGCAGGGTGATGGGCGCAATGGACGGCAGGTACTGTTGGTTGACGGTCTCGGTGATCGGACCGGCTTCGCCACCGGTGATGTCCAGCAGCAGGCCAGTGGCGCGCTCCATGGCTTCACGGGCCAGCTTCCAGTCCACGCCACGCTCATAGCGGTGCGACGCATCGGTGTGCAGGCCGTAGGAACGGGCCTTGCCGGCGATGGCGATCTGGTCGAAGAACGCGCTTTCAAGGAATACGTCACGCGTGGTCGCGGAGACGCCGCTGTGCTCGCCACCCATCACGCCAGCAATCGCCAAGGCGCGGGAGTGGTCGGCAATGACCAGGGTGTCGGCGCGCAGGCTGACTTCCTGGCCGTCGAGCAGTACCAGCTTCTCGCCTTCCTCTGCCATACGCACGCGGATGCCGCCTTGGATTTCGGCAAGGTCAAACGCGTGCAGCGGCTGGCCCAGCTCCAACATCACATAGTTGGTGATGTCGACGGCCGCATCGATGCTGCGCACATCAGCGCGGCGCAGGCGTTCAACCATCCACAGCGGGGTTGGCCTGGACAGGTCGACATTACGGATCACGCGACCCAGGTAACGTGGGCAGGCGTTTGGCGCCGACACTTCAATCGAGCGCACTTCGTCGTGCACGGCGGGCACGCTGGCAACCACTGGACGAGTGACGGGCACGTTGTACAGCGCACCCACTTCACGGGCCAGGCCGGCCAGGGACAGGCAGTCGCCACGGTTCGGGGTCAGGTCGACCTCGATGCTGGCGTCTTCCAATTCCAGGTAAACACGAATGTCCTGGCCCACCGGCGCATCGGCCGGCAGTTCCATCAAGCCGTCGTTGCCCTCGCCCACCTGCAGCTCAGCCTGGGAACACAGCATGCCGTTGGACTCGACGCCGCGCAGCTTGGCCTTCTTGATCTTGAAGTCGCCCGGCAGTTCGGCACCGATCATGGCGAACGGGATCTTCAGGCCCGGGCGCACATTGGGCGCTCCGCACACGACCTGGAAGGTCTCTGCGCCGTTACTGACCTGGCACACACGCAATTTGTCGGCATCCGGGTGCTGCTCGGTGCTCAGCACCTCGCCCACCACCACGCCACTGAATACACCGGCGGCCGGGGTGACGCTATCGACCTCAAGACCGGCCATCGACAGACGCGCAACCAGCGCGTCGCGATCCACCTGCGGGCTTACCCAGCCGCGCAGCCATTGTTCACTGAATTTCATCCTGCTCTCCTAAAGATTCGTTACGACTAGCGAAATTGCGCGAGGAACCGCAAGTCGTTGTCGAAGAACAGACGCAAGTCGTTCACGCCGTAACGCAGCATGGCCAGACGCTCAACGCCCATGCCGAAGGCAAAGCCCGAAAACTCTTCCGGGTCGATCCCGGACATGCGCAGCACGTTAGGGTGGACCATGCCGCAACCCATCACTTCCAGCCAGCCGGTCTGCTTGCAGACGCGGCAGCCTTTACCGCTGCACATCACGCATTCCATATCGACTTCAGCCGATGGCTCGGTGAACGGGAAGAAGGATGGACGGAAACGCACCGCCAGCTCTTTCTCGAAGAACACCCGCAGGAATTCTTCGATGGTGCCTTTGAGGTCGGCGAAATTGATATCGCGATCGACCAGCAGGCCTTCGACCTGGTGGAACATCGGCGAATGGGTGATATCGGAGTCGCTACGGTACACACGGCCCGGGCAGACGATGCGGATCGGCGGCTTGTTCGCTTCCATGGTGCGGACCTGTACCGGCGAGGTATGGGTGCGCAACAGCATGTTCGCGTTGAAATAGAAGGTGTCGTGCATCGACCGGGCCGGGTGATGGCCTGGGATGTTGAGCGCCTCGAAGTTGTGGTAGTCGTCTTCAACCTCGGGGCCTTCGGCAATGCCGTAGCCGATATGGGTAAAGAACTGCTCGATACGTTCCAGAGTCCGGGTGATCGGATGCAGACCGCCCGAGGCCTGGCCACGGCCGGGCAAGGTCACGTCAATGGACTCGGCGGCGAGCTTGGCCGCAAGATCGGCCTCCTCGAGCGACGCCTTGCGCGCATTGAGAACCTCGGTGACGCGCTCCTTGGCAACGTTGATCAGCGCACCGACCTGCGGACGCTCCTCAGCTGGCAAATTCCCCAGGGTCTTCATCACCTGAGTCAATTCACCCTTTTTACCAAGGTAGTGAACCCGGATTTGCTCCAGGGCATTTACATCTTCAGCGCTTTGCACAGCCTCAAGGGCTTGAGCCACGAGCGCGTCCAGGTTTTCCATGTACAGACTCCAGATACAAAATAGGGGAAGAGCTTGAAGGCTCTTCCCCTATTTATGACGTTTACCACCCTGGGCTACAGGAGTAACCCAAGGTGACTGTCGGGGGTACTTAAGCCAAGGAGGCTTTAGCTTTCTCGACAATCGCAGCAAACACCGCTTTTTCGTTCACGGCCAGTTCAGCCAGAACCTTACGGTCGATTTCGATGGACGCTTTCTTCAGGCCAGCGATGAAACGGCTGTAGGACAGACCGTTAACACGTGCACCAGCGTTGATACGAGCGATCCACAGAGCGCGGAACTGACGTTTTTTCTGACGACGGTCACGGTAGGCGTATTGGCCTGCCTTGATTACCGCTTGCTTGGCAACACGGAATACGCGTGAACGCGCGCCGTAGTAGCCTTTAGCAAGTTTCAGAATTTTTTTGTGACGCTTACGGGCCATGACGCCACGCTTAACACGAGCCATGAGTTACTTCCTCTATTCTTGAACCAAAATTAACGAAGGCGCAGCATGCGCTCGACTTTTGCCACGTCAGACGGATGCAGCAAGCTGCTACCGCGCAGTTGACGCTTACGCTTGGTCGACATTTTGGTCAGGATGTGGCTCTTGAAAGCGTGCTTGTGCTTGATGCCGTTAGCAGTTTTCAGAAACCGCTTAGCAGCACCACTTTTAGTTTTCATCTTTGGCATGTTCGGTACTCCGCATTCAGTTGATAAACATAATCAGAAGGCCTGCCGTGCCCTGTTGATTACTTCTTCTTTTTCGGGGCGATGACCATGATCAGCTGGCGTCCTTCCATCTTAGGATGCTGTTCGACCGAACCGTACTCGAGCAGGTCAGCTTCAACCCGCTTGAGGAGTTCCATCCCCAGCTCCTGGTGGGCCATCTCACGGCCGCGGAATCGCAAGGATACCTTGGCCCTGTCCCCATCACTCAGGAAACGTACCAGGTTGCGCAGTTTTACCTGGTAATCCCCTTCCTCCGTCCCTGGACGAAACTTGATTTCTTTAACCTGGATCTGCTTCTGGTTTTTCTTGGCTGCGGCAACCTGCTTCTTCTTCTCGAAGATCGATTTGCCGTAGTCCATCAGCTTGCAGACAGGTGGTACAGCATCGGCGGAAATTTCCACCAAATCGAGCTTGGCTTCTTCAGCCTTAAGAAGCGCGTCTTCAATTGACACAATCCCAAGCTGCTCACCTTCAGCCCCAATTAACCGAACCTCGCGTGCCGAGATATTCTCGTTGATCGGGGCTTTCGGTGCAGCTCGTTTATCTTGTCTCATTTCACGCTTAATAGTAATTACTCCGAATCTGGGCGACCACGCCGGGAAACCGCTTGCGCGAGGAACTCAGCGAACTGGGCGACGGGCATCGAGCCCAGGTCAGCACCTTCACGAGTACGCACAGCGACAGTCTGCATCTCGACTTCCCGATCTCCGATAACCAAAAGATAGGGAACCTTGAGCAAAGTATGCTCACGGATTTTAAAGCCGATCTTTTCATTTCTCAAGTCGGACTTGGCACGAAATCCGCTTTCGTTGAGTGTTTTTTCAACTTCAGCGGCAAAATCTGCCTGTTTATCAGTGATATTCATGATCACTGCCTGGGTCGGAGCCAGCCACGCCGGGAACGCGCCCTCGTAGTGCTCGATCAGGATGCCGACGAACCGTTCGAACGAGCCAAGGATCGCCCGGTGCAGCATAACCGGGTGTTTACGGCTGTTGTCTTCGGAGACGTATTCGGCTCCCAGACGGATCGGCAGGTTAAAATCGAGCTGCAGGGTACCACACTGCCAGACACGGCCAAGGCAATCTTTCAGCGAGAACTCGATCTTGGGACCGTAGAACGCGCCCTCGCCCGGCTGCAGGTCGTACGCAAGGCCCGCGCTGTCGAGTGCTGCGGCCAGTGCAGCTTCGGCGCGATCCCAGAGTTCGTCGGAGCCGACGCGTTTTTCCGGACGAGTGGACAGCTTCATCTCGACTTCGGTAAAGCCGAAATCGCGGTAAACGTCCATGGTCAGCTTGATGAACGCGGCCGATTCAGCCTGCATCTGCTCTTCGGTGCAGAAGATATGGGCGTCGTCCTGGGTAAAGCCGCGCACACGCATGATGCCGTGCAGCGCACCCGATGGCTCGTTGCGGTGGCAGGCACCGAACTCGGCCAGGCGCATCGGCAACTCGCGGTAGCTCTTCAGGCCTTGATTGAACACCTGCACGTGGCAAGGGCAGTTCATCGGCTTGATGGCGTAGTCGCGGTTTTCCGACTGGGTGGTGAACATGTTGTCGGCGTAGTTGGCCCAGTGCCCGGATTTCTCCCACAGGCTGCGATCAACGACCTGCGGGGTCTTGATCTCGAGGTAGCCATTTTCGCGCTGAACCTTGCGCATATACTGCTCGAGCACTTGGTACAGGGTCCAACCGTTCGGATGCCAGAACACCATGCCCGGCGCTTCTTCCTGGAGATGGAACAGGTTCAGGCGCTTGCCGATCTTGCGGTGGTCGCGTTTCTCGGCTTCTTCGATGCGCTGGATATAGGCGGCCAGCTGCTTCTTGTCGGCCCAGGCGGTGCCGTAGATACGTTGCAGTTGCTCGTTCTTCGCGTCGCCGCGCCAGTACGCGCCGGACAACTTGGTCAGCTTGAACGACTTGAGAAAGCGCGTGTTCGGCACGTGCGGGCCACGGCACATGTCCACGTATTCTTCGTGGTAGTACAGACCCATGGCCTGCTCGTCCGGCATGTCTTCCACCAGGCGCAGCTTGTAGTCTTCGCCACGGGCGGTAAACACGTCGATCACTTCGGCGCGCGGGGTGACCTTTTTGATCACGTCGTAATCTTTTTCGATCAGCGCGTGCATGCGCTGCTCGATGGCGGCCAGGTCGTCCGGAGTGAAAGGACGCTCATAGGCGATGTCGTAATAGAAGCCTTCTTCGATTACCGGACCGATCACCATCCTGGCGGTTGGGTACAGCTGCTTGACCGCATGGCCGATCAGGTGCGCGCAAGAGTGGCGAATAATCTCGAGCCCCTCTTGATCCTTGGGCGTGATGATCTGCAGGCTGGCGTCGGAGGTGATCAGGTCACTGGCATCGACCAGCTTGCCGTCGACCTTGCCGGCCACGGTGGCCTTGGCAAGGCCGGCACCAATGGATGCGGCGACCTCGGCTACGGAAACCGGATGATCGAATGAACGTTGACTGCCGTCGGGTAGAGTAATAGTTGGCATGGCGCCTCCTCTCCTAGTGGTGACCCCTACCAAAGGTCACGTGGGTTGGGATGAGCCAGTACAAGATCCAACACCAGGCCGTTCAATGCTGAACGCCTGCCTTACAGCGGCAGGAGCCTTTCGGCCAACCGATAATCGAACCAGAGTGACTGGAGTGAACAAAAAAGAGCCCTGGCAAGGCGGCAAATGGCACGCCTGGAAAAAGCCAAGCCCACGATGCTAGCACAGATGAACGGTCATCGCGCCGCCACGACCGGGGTAAAGGCAAATTCCATGCTTTAGGGCCGCAAAAGTGAACTTGAGCTGTACGTCGCGCCTCAAACACCCCGAGAATCGCCGTTCGTCCTCGACCCAAAGGAGCATCCCATGATGCGTTTTACCTCGACCCTCGCCCTCGCCGCTTCCCTGGCATTCATTTCGCTCGGCGCGCAAGCCGCGGCGCCATCGAACTGGCCAGACGGCGCCCGTGACGCGTTCGTCAAAGACTGCAGCGCTGCGGCCAGCCAGAACGTGGACGCCAAAACCGCCAAAGATCATTGCGAATGTGGCGCCAACAAGATCAACGCCGAATTGAGCACCGCGGAAATCAAGGAATTGATGACCAACCAGAACGCCAGCCCGGAGCTGAAGAACAAGGCAGTCGCGGCTATTTCGTCCTGCAAAGTCGTCAAGAAAAAGTAAGAACGTCTGCTGATCAGACGTCCGTTTTGCCAAAAAAACAGCCTGAAAACTGCTATTTCTCACAAATTACGTAGCTTTTACGGCTTTTTTTAACAGCTGATATTTCGCCGCAAAGCCCCGTAGAACGGGGCTTTGCGCCGGATACTCGACTAAACGCAACGCGATTGATTAGCAAACAATGCCTTGGGGGGGCTCCCAAGCCGAACATTTCGACTATGATAGCCCTGTGTGCCCAGTTGGCCTGAGCAGCACAGCACTACTGAAAATATATGTTTCTTGGAGATACACCATGTCTAATCGCCAAACCGGCACCGTTAAATGGTTCAACGATGAAAAAGGCTTCGGCTTCATCACTCCTCAAGGTGGCGGTGACGACCTGTTCGTACACTTCAAAGCTATCGAAAGCGACGGTTTCAAAAGCCTGAAAGAAGGCCAAACCGTTTCCTTCGTGGCTGAGAAAGGCCAAAAGGGTATGCAAGCTGCACAGGTTCGCGGCGAGTAATCTCCGCTGAGCTAAAAAAACCCCGTCCATGTGACGGGGTTTTTTATGGGCGCTGCAAAAGCCGCAGGCTATCAGCCGCAATTGACCCGCGTGATCACCAGATTATCGTCGGTGTTCAGGTTCAAGCGGTCGGAGCGGTATTCCAACGTGATCATGTCGTTGGGCTTGAGGATGCGTGCATTCTGGGCACCGGCACGGGTACGCGCCTGCTCCAACAGTTGAGGCGAGGCTTTCTGGCCGATCGTGTACTCGGCGGCCTTCGACTCACAGCGGCTATGACCGGCGTCGGTCACGCCGGCATCCTTGCCTGGCTCAGAGGCACCCGGGGTGCTGCAACCCGCCAACGCGAGCGCCGCCAACAAAGTACCGAATGATGCGAGCTTCCAAGGCATGAAGCCTCCTATGATAAAAAAGTGAACAGAGATCGTGCGACAGCGATGCAACCGATTGGTTTCAAGACGTTAACGCCTCACCCGCAAGTCTGCCTGAGTCATGCCAGGCAAGCGTCCAGTCAATCGTGACCAGATATGAACATGCTCAGTAGATATCGATGTAGTCGGACGACGGCGCTGGCCAGTTCTGCTTCAGCGCGTTGAAAATCTGCGTCACCCAGACCTCGTCACTGGCAGCCACATTGCCTACATACCCCGACCCCTTCGCCCAGGTCTCCAAGCGAAACAGCAGCCCGTCGATATCTACGCCGCCTACAACCTTTCCTGAAGAGATGTAGGCAATACCGGCCCTGGTGACCCGAAGCTGGGCATGTTCATCGTCACTGGCACTGGCAATCAGTTGGCGCACAGCTGCCAGCGTAAGACTCTCAGGCTTATTCAAATCGATCTGCACGCGGTGTTTCCCGGCCAATAAACAGGCCGACAGTGTCGCACACCCCTCCCCTCATGCCTAAGTAGCAGTGCCAAACCCCGCGTAAAATGGTTAACTGCGCCCGCTCAAGCCGCACGCCAGCGCATCGCCCAGTACCTAAAGCCCGCGAGATTTCCCATGACCACCGTAACGCTCCAAGCCGATATCAAAGCCAAATGGCCCCAGGGGCAAAGCTCCTACAGTCCCGGCAGTGCGGAGGAATTGGCGATCATTGGGATCGACCTGCTGGTCAAGGAGCTCGGCACCCAGGGCGCACACGCCTTCATCGGCCAGGTATTCGAGAAATACCCGACCGATTACGACGGTGCACAGGCGCGCGAGTAGGAACCGGCCGGCGAACGCCGACCGGCAAGCGGTTTACTTCAAACGTGCCAGGCGCTCGGTCAGCAGATCGAAAAAGCCCTGGGCATCGCCGTTCTCGACCCAAAACGCATTCTTCTCCTGCTTCAAGCCGTCGTACCAATCAACGATGGTCTGGCCGAAGGTCGGGCCTTCCCGGCTGTCGACGACCACGTTGACCTGACGACCAGTGAACAGCGATGGCTTGAGCAGGTAGGCGACCACTGTGGCGTCATGCACCGGGCCGCCTGGAATGCCGTAGTGCTCCATGTCACCCTTGACGTACTCGTTAAGGATATTGCTGACGACCTTGCTCGCGTTGTTGTTCAGGTCTGCGATCTTCTTCAGGCGCGCTTCGCTGGTCAGCACTTTATGGGTGACGTCCAACGGCAGGTAGGTCAACTTCACGCCACTTTTAAGCACAATTTCGGCGGCCACCGGGTCGGCGAAAAGGTTGAACTCGGCCACCGGCGTAATGTTGCCGCCATTGAAGTGCGCGCCACCCATTACCACCACTTCCTTGATGCCCTGGGTGATTTCCGGCGCCTGGGTCAATGCCAGGGCCAGGTTGGTCTGCGGACCGAGCATGGCGATGGTGATGCTGTGGGGTTTGGCGGTGGTCAGGGTCTTGATCAGGTAATCCACCGCGTTGCCATCAGCCAGGCCTTGTTTCGGCTCATGCACGGTGACACCGGAGATACCTTCCTTGCCATGGATATTCTCGGCATAGATCGGCTTGCGCAGCAGCGGCGCTGGAGCACCCGCGTAGACCGGGATGTCTTCGCGTGCTGCCCACTCGCGCGCCAGGCGGGCGTTGCGGGAGGTTTTGTCCAGGCGCACGTTGCCGGCCACTGTCGTCAGTGCGCGAATGTTCAGTTCCTCCGGAGAAGCCATCGCGAACAGCAAGGCAACCACATCGTCGGCACCGGGGTCGGTATCGATGATCAGGTCGATTTTTTCCGCCGCCTGGGCGCTTGCAGCTGTGAGTGCGGACAAAAGCAAAACACTCCGGAACAGGTTTTTCAGGGAGGGAAGACCACGTTGCATAAAACACTCCTTGTCGTAGGGGGACTCTAGAAGGTTACGCCGGATACCAGCGCGATATTGCAGTAAGGCTGACATTCGCCGGTGCGCACGACCGCGCGCGCACTGCCACTCAATTGCTTGAACGCTTCATGACTGAGCAGGCGTCGCTCGCCCAGCGCAGCCTGATCGGCCAGCGCATTGAGCTCGACCAGCGCCGCAGGCTGCTTGAGCAGGATTTCTTCAGCCAGCACGTGGCTTTCCACCTGCATTTCGCTGAGCACCACGCGCAGGGTGCTGATGAAATCCGGAATGCCCTGGGTCAGCGCCAGGTCGATCAATTCGACGCCGGGCGGCACCGGCAGGCCGGCATCCCCGATGACCAGGATGTCGCCGTGCCCCAATGATGCGATTACGCGGGACAGGGCGATATTGAGCAGAGGTGTCTTTTTCATGAGGGCACAAAACCTTGTACGTCGTGCAGCGTAGGAATGGAAGGCTGGGCGCCGGCACGGGTCACCGACAACGCGGCCGCGACCTGGCCAAAACGGATGGCCTCGGCTTCGCTCTTGCCCGCAGCCAGCGCCGCGGCAAAGCCACCCACGAAGGTATCGCCGGCAGCCGTGGTGTCCACCGCCCGGACCTTGGGCGCGACCAAGTGCTCGAAGCTGTTGCCATCAGTAAACAGTGCGCCCTGAGCACCGAGGGTGATGATGACTTTACCGGCGCCCGCCTTGATCAACGCTGTCGCGGCGAGCTTGGCGCTGTCGAGCGAATCGACCGCAACACCGCTCAAGGCGCTGGCTTCACTTTCGTTGGGAATCAGGTAGTCGATCGAGGCATACCACTCGGCCGGCAAGGGCCCACTGGCCGGCGCCGGGTTGAGGATCACCGTCTTGCCGAGCTCGCGGCCGCGCTTGAGCGCATGCTCGACGGTGTCCATCGGCACTTCAAGCTGGCAAATGATCACGTCGGCAGCCTGCAACACCGCATCGCAGGCCGTCAACGACTGGGGCGTCAACTGACCGTTACTGCCCGCCACAATCACAATCGCGTTCTGGCTGCTGTCATCCACCACGATCAGCGCAACCCCACTGGAGCCGTCCACGGTGCTGACGGCCTGACAGTCGATACCTTCGACCAGCAGCGCATCGCGCAATTGGTCGCCATAGGCATCGCTGCCGACGCAGCCGATCATGGCCACATCCGCCCCCAGGCGCGCCAGGGCGACGGCCTGATTGGCGCCCTTGCCACCGGGGACGGTGGAAAACGTCTGGCCGATCAGCGTTTCACCGGCTCGCGGTAAGCGACTGGCGCGGGTGACCAGATCCATGTTCAAGCTGCCTACTACCACTACGTTCGCTGGCATACATCAGTACTCATCAATTCGGTTCAGCGGTATTGGGCAAACACACCCGCCAACGGCGCCGTCGATTCACGCAAGACAATGCTTGGCGTCACGATGCGTTGATCGACCGGCAGTTGGGGTGTCGCTATACGTCGCAGTAATAATTCGGCCGCTGTCTCACCCAGCTGTACGATCGACTGCCCGACCGTGGTCAACGCAGGATAGACATAGCGGCCCATTTGAATGTCATCGAAACCTATCACCGACAGCTCGCCCGGCACGCGGATATTGCGCTCTGCCGCGGCGCGAAGCACGCCAAAACCGATCATGTCGTTGCAGGCAAAAATCGCACTGGGCGGTTGCTGCGCAAGCAGTTGCACGGCGGCGGCATAACCGCCGGTGCTGGTGAAATCACTTTCGCGGATGCGCTCGGCGACTGCTTCAACGCCCGCCTCGCGCAGCGCACGGCGATAGCCTGCCAGGCGCATTTGCGCCACGCGCGTATGGGCAGGGCCGGCGATGCAGGCAATGTCACGATGGCCCAATTCAAGCAAGTGCCGGGTCGCCAGGTAGGCACCCTCTTCATGATCGATGCGCACCAGGTCGACGTCGATACCGTCCAGCGCCCGGTCGACGATCACCATGGGCGTGCGCACCGCGCTCAAGCCAGCGGCAAGGCCGCTGTCATCGCCGCCCACCGAGGTCACGATCAAGCCGTCGACGCGCTTCTCCAGCAGCACACGCAAATAGCTGCGCTGCTTTTCGGCGTTGTCGTCGGAGTTGCAGAGGATCACGCAATAGCCATTGCGCTCGCAGTAATCCTCGATGCCCCGGGCCAACTCCGCGAAGTACGGGTTGAGGCTGTTGGGCACCAGCAGCCCGATCGTCGCCGTGGTCTTGGCCTTGAGCGAGCGCGCTACCGCACTGGGCACATAGTCCAACTGCTTGATCGCCGCCTCGACCTTGACGCGCACCGGTTCGCTGACCGGGCGCGTCTTGTTCACCACATGGGACACCGTGGTGTAGGAAATGCCCGCGAGCGCCGCCACATCCTTGATCGTTGCCATGGCTCAGCCCCGCCGACTGGCGCGCTGGCTGCGGTACGTATCGAGGACCACGGCGATCACGATCACGGCACCGGTAATGATGCGTTTGGTGGGTTCTGTGGCGCCGATCTGCGCCAGGCCCGCCGCCAGTACCGAAATAATCAGCACACCAAAGAACGTGCTGATGACCGAGCCGCGCCCGCCCATCAGGCTGGTACCGCCGATCACCACGGCGGCAATCACTTGCAACTCAAGGCCCGAGCCGGCATTCGGGTCCGCCGCTTCCAGGCGCGAGATCTGGAACAACGCGGCCACGCCGGCGAGCAGGCCCATCAGGCTGAACACCAGGATTTTATAGGGCTTGGGGTTGATGCCGGCCAGGCGCACCGCTTCTTCGTTGGTACCGATACCGATCAGGTAACGACCGAACACAGTGCGGGTCAGCACCAGCTGGGCGGCGATGATCACCAGCAACGCAATGATGAACGACGGCGAAATCCCGAACGCGATTGGATTGGACAGCCAGGCAAACGAGTCACCGATATAAGCGGTGCGCGAGCCGGTCATCTGGTAAGCCACGCCCCGGGCCATCTCCAGCACGCCAAGGGACACGATAAAGGACGGAATACGCCACGCCACGGTGATGGAACCGGTAAGCGTGCCGGCCAATGCGGCGCAGCCCATGCCCAGCACGGCGGCCGGCAATACACTCCAGCCCCAGCTGAGAATCGCCACGCTGACCGCCGACGCCGCCAACGCCAGTACCGAGCCAACCGAGAGGTCGATACCACCGATGATCAGGATGAAGGTCATGCCCACCGCCAACACCATCAGGTCCGGAATCTGGTTGGCCAGGGTGCTGAATGTGTCATAGGACAGGAAGTGATCGCTGAGCACCGAGAACAGCGCAATCATCGCCAGTAACGCGCCCGCCAGGCCCAGGTAGGTGCCCACGCCGTAGAAGTTGCCGCTCGCTTTACCGGGGGAAGTGGTTGTTTTCATGGGGTATTCCTAGGCGCTGCATCGTTGAGCAGCGCGTCACGTTTGTGATAGCCGGCAAAGGCGGCGGCGAGCAATTCGTCCTGGGTCCAGCGGTCGCGCTCGAAGGTCTCGATCAGGCGTCCGGCAGACAATACGCCGATGCGGTCGCAGATCAGCATCAGCTCGCGCAGATCGCTGGAGACCACCACCAGCGCTTTGCCCTGGCGCGTCAACTCGCCGAGCAAGGCATAAATGTCGAACTTGGCACCGACGTCGATGCCACGCGTAGGCTCATCGAAGAGCATCACCGAACAATCGCGCTCCAGCCAGCGGCCAATCACTACCTTCTGCTGGTTACCGCCCGAAAGCTCGGAGACCAATTGCGCCGGGCTGGAACTGCGGATGCGCATGGCGTCGATCTGACGCTTGGCCAGGGCGGTTTCATCGCGACTGTTGACCAGCCCGCCCGCCGAGATTTCCGGCATGTTGCCCAAGGCGATGTTGGCGCTGATGGACTGGGTCAGCAGCAGGCCCTCACCCTTACGGTCTTCGGTGATCAGGGCAATGCCATGGGCGACCGCGTCGACCGGCGAGCGAATGCTGACCACGTTGGCCTGCGGCCCCAGCGCCACCGTGCCGCTGTCGGCTGGGTCGGCACCAAAAATCAGGCGCAGCAACTCGGTACGACCGGCGCCGATCAGGCCGGAAATACCGTAGATTTCACCGGCGCGCACCTGGAAGGACACGTCGCGGACCTTGTCCGCGCGCGTCAGGCCTTTGACCGTCAAGGCCGGTTCGCCGATAGTGCGCGGGCCCAGGTCGATGTGCTCGCCCAACTCGCGCCCTACCATCAGGGTCACCAGTTGTTCACTGTTGTAATTGGCCATCGGCTCGACACAGACCAGCTTGCCGTCGCGCAATACGGCAATGCGCTGGGCCACACGGGCCAACTCTTCAAGCCGATGGGAAATATAGATAATCGCCACGCCCCGGGCCTGCAGGCGGGTGATTTGTTCGAACAGCATCTCGACTTCACGGGCCGTGAGCATCGCCGTCGGTTCGTCGAGAATCAGTACATGGCAGTCACCAATCAGATTGCGGGCAATCTCGACCATTTGCTGATGACCAATGCCCAGGCTGCCTACCAGGGTGTCCGGGTCGATTGCATCCAGGCCCACCTGGGCCATGGCTTCGGTCGCGGCCGCGCGCAACTGTTTGCGGCTTATCCAGCCACCACGGCTGGGCAGGTTATGCAGGAACAGGTTTTCAGCCACCGTCAGCGTCGGCAGCAGGTTGAGTTCCTGCATGACCATGCGCACACCCAGCGCTTCGGCCTGGGTGCGGCTGGCGGGTTGATAATCCTGACCATTGAACTGCATGTTGCCGGTGGTCGGCGTGACCAACCCGCCGATGATCTTCGACAAGGTACTTTTGCCTGCGCCGTTTTCACCGGTCAGCGCCAACACTTCACCACGATTGAGCGTGAGCGTGACGTCGGACAGAACCGGTTGGGCATAGGTCTTGCCGATACCGCTGACCGAGAGGACAGCGTTCGGGGCGGAAGATGACATAGGAAAAATCTCCAGGCGCCCGCTCAGGACGAGCGGGCGCTGTTGGCTACTGCCGGGATTACTTCTTGAGGACGAGTTCGACCGGGGTTTCGATCACACCATCGGTGGCCTCGACCTTCTCGCCCTTGACCAGCTTCAGCGCATTCTGGATACCGAACACGGCTTGCTGGGCGGCGGCCTGGTCGGCGGTTGCCAGCACGCGACCGTCCTGCAGCATCGGCTTGATGGCTTCGATGTTGTCGTAGCCCACCACCAGCACTTTGCCGGCCTTGCCTGCCGCGCGTACGGCGGAGACGGCGCCCAGCGCCATGTTGTCGTTACCGGCCAGAAGTGCCTTGAGGTCCGGGTATTCGCTCAGCATCGCCGAGGCGACTTTCTGGCCCTGGTCGATTTCCCAGTTACCGGATTGAGTGGAGACGATCTTCATGCCTGCCGCATCCATCGCATCCTTGAAGCCTGCGGTCCGCTGCTGGGCGTTGGTGGTGGTCGGCACGCCTTCGATGATACCGACCTTGTCGCCCGCAGCCAGTTGCTTGGCCAGGTAGTCACCGACCAGCTTGGAGCCTTTGCGGTTGTCCGGGCCTACGAAGGGAATATCGAGTTTCTTGCTTTTCAGCACGTCCGGGTCCAGACGGTTGTCGATATTGACCACCTTGATGCCGGCATCCGAGGCTTTCTTCAGCACGGTGACCAGCGCCTTGGAATCGGCGGGTGCGATGACGATGGCGTTGACCTTGGCCAGGATCATCTGATTGACGATATCGATCTGCGCGCTGGTGTCGGTTTCGTTCTTGATGCCGTTGGTGATCATGTCGAAGTCGGCGGCGTGGGATTTCTGGTAGTCCTTGGCGCCCTCTTGCATGGTCACGAAAAATTCGTTGGCGAGGGACTTCATCACCAGGCCGACCTTGGGTTTGGCGGCAGCGTCGTCAGCGAATGCAGAAGAGAGAGGCAGGGCAGCGGATGCGGCGGCAAGCACAGCGACAGCGAGAAGACGTCCTGCAAATGGCAGCTTCATGGGTGTACTCCGATCTTATGATTATTGTGAGCAACGCTCGCGCCGAAGAAACATCTCGCAAACGTTTGCGTTGTCAGAACTATGAGAACCTTGTCGAGATTTGTCAACGGTCGGCACTCACCTTTCATCCTGAAGATACCGTTCACTCCGGCGCTGGTTGAAACGACAGGGCTGGCGACGATTTCACACAGAACCCCAGGTAATTACCATCAAGGCTTTCGGACAACCGAACATCAATGCCCCATGCGTTCGGAAAGCCGGACAGCAGCGTGTCAGAGGAGCCCGAACAAGCAATTTAAGTTGTTTTAAATCAATAAGTTATTTTATCCATTCTTTCATGATTGGCCTGGTACAAATCCTGCTATTTCTCAGCGCCTCGGACGTTCAGAGTCGCCCGGGTGTTCTGGATACATCTGCTACCGCACTCGTCAAAACCAGAGAGAAAAATAATGAAATCTGCATTGAAATCCTTTGTTCCTGGGGCGATGGCCCTCCTGCTGCTGTTCCCTGTCGCCGCTCAAGCGAAAGAAGTCGAGAGCAAGACCAAGCTCGCCAACGTGGTAATCCTCGCCACTGGCGGCACCATTGCCGGTGCGGGTGCCAGTGCTGCCAACAGCGCCACCTACCAGGCCGCCAAAGTCGGCATCGAACAATTGATCGCCGGTGTTCCTGAGCTTAGCCAGATCGCCAATGTACGCGGCGAACAAGTGATGCAAATTGCGTCGGAAAGCATCAATAACGAAAACCTGCTGCAACTGGGTCGCCGCGTCGCCGAATTGGCCGACAGCAAGGACGTGGATGGCATCGTGATCACCCACGGTACCGATACCCTCGAAGAAACCGCCTACTTCCTTAACCTGGTTGAAAAAACCGACAAGCCTATCGTGGTGGTCGGCTCCATGCGCCCGGGTACTGCGATGTCGGCGGACGGCATGCTCAACCTGTATAACGCCGTTGCCGTCGCCGGTAGCAAGGACGCACGCGGCAAAGGCGTGCTGGTGACCATGAACGACGAGATCCAATCGGGTCGCGACGTGAGCAAGATGATCAATATCAAGACCGAGGCGTTCAAGAGCCCGTGGGGCCCATTGGGCATGGTCGTTGAAGGCAAATCCTACTGGTTCCGCCTGCCGGCCAAGCGTCACACCCTGGATTCGGAATTCGACATCAAGACCATCAAGAGCCTGCCTGACGTTGAAATTGCCTACGGCTACGGCAACGTGAGCGACACGGCCTACAAAGCCCTGGCCCAAGCCGGCGCCAAAGCCATCATTCATGCCGGCACCGGCAATGGCTCGGTGTCGTCCAAGGTCGTTCCGGCGCTGGTGGAATTGCGTAAACAAGGCGTGCAGATCATCCGCTCTTCGCACGTCAATGCCGGTGGCATGGTGCTGCGCAACGCTGAACAGCCAGACGATAAATACGACTGGGTGGCAGCCCTTGACCTGAACCCGCAGAAGGCCCGCATCCTGGCAATGGTCGCCCTGACCAAGACTCAGGACAGCAAAGAGCTGCAACGGATATTCTGGGAATACTGATTCCAGACCTTCCTGAAAGGGTGGCGAGGTAGCGTGCTTCCTCGCCACATCAGGTTCACGCCTAAAACTTATTGCAACAAATCACAGCAAATTTCCAAATTCGCTGTCAGACGGACGTCTTTGAATTTAAGCAGTTGCGAAAATACCTACAGTTAAATACTGTATGTGCGTACAGCTTACTAAGGAATACTCCGTGGCAAAGCCCTCCTCCGCAGCACCCGCAGCGCCTGACGCCTACCAGCGCCTGGCCATTCGCGTACAAAAAATCATTAATTCGACCAACGCCCAGAAAGCCAAGGCGGCGTTGATCTTCCGCCTGCCGGATGAGCCCGAGGACGAGTGGGCGCGCCTGCTTGAAGAAATTGCGGAAAACGACAACGTTACTCTCGCCTACAGGGATGACGGCGGCGTGCAGATTTTCTGGGTTGTGCCGAAGGAAGATTGATTGAATGAGTGTCCGTTTTTTCGCTGTGTGCTGCCTGTTTTTTGCTGTCACCGCCAACGCCCAAGCCCCACGAACCTTCAGTGAAGCCAAGAAAATCGCCTGGAAGCTCTACGCCCCCCAATCCACCGAGTTTTATTGCGGCTGCAAATACGCCGGCAACCGCATTGACCTGAAAGCCTGCGGCTACATCCCGCGCAAGAACGCCAACCGCGCCGCGCGCATCGAGTGGGAACACATTGTGCCCGCCTGGCAGATCGGCCATCAGCGCCAGTGCTGGCAAAATGGCGGGCGTAAAAACTGCACGCGCCATGACGACGTGTTCAAGCGTGCCGAAGCCGACCTGCACAACCTGGTGCCGAGCGTCGGCGAGGTGAATGGCGACCGTAACAACTTCAGCTTCGGCTGGCTGCCGGTGCAAAGCGGGCAATACGGTTCATGCCTGACCCAGGTGGACTTCAAGGCCAAGAAGGTCATGCCGCGCCCATCGATTCGCGGGATGATCGCACGCACCTATTTTTATATGAGCAAGCAATACGGCCTGCGCCTGTCGAAACAGGATCGCCAACTGTATGAAGCCTGGAACAAGACCTACCCGGCGCAACCCTGGGAGCGCCAGCGCAACCAGACGGTGGGCTGTGTGATGGGCCGAGGCAATGAATTTGTCGGCCCGGTGAACCTGAAGGCCTGCGGCTGAGGGTGGGCGCAATCGGCGCCCACCCGACCCGTTACTGCGCGACCTTGTGTTCGATGACCTCCGACACGGTGTCGGTTTTCTTGGCCCGGGCCATCTTTTCGTTGAGCAGCGTCTGCTTGGCCTCAGCCTCGGCCTTGGTGGCAAACGGGCCAAGCAGCACCTGGTCCTTGCCGTCTGCCTTCACGATGTAAAAATTGAAACCATGCTCCAGCAACCAGGCGGTCAAGTCAGTGAGCGCCTGCAGCTTGTGATCCGGCGGGCCCACCCATACATCCCATTCCTGCGCGGCAATCGCACCGGTTTGCGGCTGGCTTTCGGTCACGACGGGCTTGGCCTTGGGGGCATTGACAGGCTCACCTTCGCCGCATCCGGCCAATGCCAACACTGCAATTGCCATCGCTACTTTACGCACTGCCCTGCTCCTTCGAAGATAAAGAGGCGACTTTACCATTCACTGTCTATTCTGGCCGTCATAAACGTTGGCTTAAACAATGCGAATCATGTATCGCGACCTGTATGATGCCGCCATGGGAATTAATGTCGCCTCTATGCGTCCTAAAAGAGGCAGTCACAGGGAAGCGCTTCGCAGTAAGCTACGCACATCCGACACCTGCCCTGTCTGAACATGTGTCCTTAAAAGTAATCAAGGAGAAGTCCATGCTTATACTCACCCGAAAAGTTGGTGAAAGCATAAACATCGGTGATGACATTACGATCACCATCCTGGGCGTTAGCGGCCAGCAAGTACGAATCGGCATCAACGCCCCCAAGGATGTTGCCGTGCATCGCGAGGAAATTTATCAGCGCATCCAGGCCGGCCTCACTGCGCCGGACAAAAACCAGACGCCTTAAAGCACCTCCAGTAGCCAGCCTTTTGCTTTACCGTAACGGCTGGCGAAAACCTGATCGGCCCATTCGCTTTTTTTATCCACGCTGTACGCCTCGTACATGTCCCCGCGCTGCAAGATGAAACTGCCATGATGCCAGGAACTTGTTGCATCATTCGCAGCCAAATCCCACGTCATCCTGCGGTCCGAGTGCATTCAGGAGCACGTCGATGAGGCCAACCGTTACACAGCCCATGGTTTCCCTGTCCTGGACAATCACCTTGCTGATAGGCCTGGTATTCCTGGCGCTCGGGTATGTACTGCGATTGGAAGTCCAGGGGGCTGTCGACGCGGCGGACCACTCGTGGCTGGACCTGGCATTACTGCTGTGCGCCTACCTGTTTGCGTTCTGCCTCAAGCCGATGCAGAAGACCGTCTTGCGCAAGTTATGCCAGCGTGAGGCGCATCGCGCGCATCAAAAAGCAACACGCTGACGGTCTTCCCCTTCCCGCACGGCCAGCCGGCCATCAGCTTCTCGCAGCACTTGCAGTCCTTCATACCCGTCGATACAGGCATGCTCGGTCTCTATGGCAGCCAGGTGCGTCGAGGTCACCACCATCACATCCGCTCCCGCCGCTTCTGCGGCTCGAATGCCGACCGTCGCATCCTCGAACACCAGGCAATCCTGCACCGGCACGCCCAGGCGCTGGGCACCGAGCACGTAACACGCCGGATCTGGCTTGCCGCTGGCGACATCTTCGGCCGTCACCATTATCGCCGGCACGGGAATACCCGCAGCTTCCATTCGACGCAGGGCCAAGGCCTTGGGCGCAGACGTGACCAGTGCCCACTGCCCGGCAGGCAAGCGCTTGAGGAAATCAACCGCGCCGCCAATCGCCACGATGCCCTCGACATCGTTCACTTCAGCGTCGGTAATCCACGCCGCTTCGGCTTGAGCGTTTACGCCCGGCAACGCCTGGCGCGTGATCGTATCAATCGCGCGGGCGCCATGGATGGTGGTCAGGAACGCCTCCACATCCAGGCCATGGCGTTCGGCCCAACGGCTCCATACCCGCTCGGCGGCGGCAATGGAGTTGAGCAGGGTTCCGTCCATATCGAACAGAAAGGCCCGGTAATGCCGGGTAAATACGGCAGGATTTTGGCTGGACACGACGCGGCTTCCCCCCAGGTGTTCAAGCAAATGATCGATGTCATGCAATCTACGGTTCACCTCGCCACTTGTAAACGTTGCGAGGCGCCCGCCCCAAACCTTGAATGACGAACTTGTCATCATCCTGTTGGTTGGCTGTTCAGGTCGCCTGGTTACTGTGGACTCACTGCCGGCGGCTCATCAGGACCGGGAACACGTGCTGGACTACCGGGTGCAAGGCATCGGTTGCGCCAGTGACAATTGATCAGGCTAAACTGGCGCAACCCATTGAATCAGGGCATTTCCCATGAACATCCTCGTAGTCGAAGACGAACCCAAGGCCGGCAACTATCTGCTCAATGGCTTGCAGGAACTGGGCTACAGCGTCAGCCTGGCCCGCGATGGCGTGGACGGTTTGCACCAGGCCCTGGAAACGCCGTTCGACGTGATCGTGCTCGATGTGATGATGCCGAAAATGGATGGCTGGGAAGTGCTGCGCCGCCTGCGCAGGGAGGCCGATACGCCGGTGCTGTTCCTGACCGCCCGCGATGATATCGCTGACCGCATCAAGGGCCTGGAGCTGGGCGCCGACGATTATCTGATCAAGCCCTTCTCCTTCGCCGAACTGGTCGCGCGCCTGCGCACCCTGACCCGACGCGGCCCGATTCGGGAAGAAGAACACCTGCAGATCGCCGACCTGCAAATCGACGTGCTCAAGCGCCGCGTCACCCGCGCCGGCACGCGCATTACCCTGACCAATAAAGAGTTCGCCCTGCTGCACCTGTTCGCCACCCACCAGGACCAGGTGCTGTCACGCTCGCTGATTGCCTCGCGGGTATGGGACATGAATTTCGACAGCGACACCAACGTGGTCGACGTGGCCGTGCGGCGCCTGCGCTTGAAAATCGACGATCCGTTCCAACTCAAGTTGATCCACAGCGTGCGTGGCATCGGCTACCGCTTCGATACCCAGCCATGAGCCGCAGCCGCCATTACTCGCTGACCCTGCGCCTGGCGTTGATCTTCGCCCTGCTCGCCTTTGCCTTGCTGGCCACCCTCGGCGTGGCCCTGTACCGCGAGCTGGAGCGCGAGCTGATCCGCCGCGACGACACCGCGCTGATCTCCCGCGTCGATCAACTGCGCAATCTGCTCAGCGACAGCAACACCCTGGACCTGATCAAGACCAAACCCGAGTTGTTCCAGAACATGCTCGGCAATCGTGAATCCGTATTGAGCATCGCGGCCCCCGGTCAACCACCCTTGCTGCTGGTGAACCCGGCCAATATCGAACTGCCTGCGATAGAGCCGGTGCCCGGGAATCACGTACTGGCGCTGAGCGATGTACAGCACTTGCCAGGGCTCAACGGCATTCCCTTCTCGACTGTCGCGGCGACCATCAACGCCGGTGACCTGGGCAGCCTGCAAGTCACCAGCGGCCGCCTGATGACCGAGCGCACCGCGGTACTCGCCAGCTATCGACTGAGCGTTTATATCCTGGCGAGCATCGCTGCGATCATCCTGGCATTGGCCGGTTACCTGCTGGTGCATCGCGGCTTGCTGCCCTTGCGCCGCCTGGCCCGGCACGCGCAAGGGATCGGCGTCGGCAACCTGGCCGAGCGCCTCGACAGCGAGGGCGCCCCGAAAGAACTGCTACCGATGATCGAGTCGTTCAACACCATGCTTGAGCGTTTGTCCAAGGGCTTTGTGCAACTGGGCCAGGTCTCGACCGACATGGCCCACGAACTGCGCACGCCGATCAATAACCTGCTCGGCGAAACCCAAGTTGCCCTGCAGCAGCAGCGCAGCGTCGACAGCTACCAGCAACTGCTGGCGTCCAATGTCGAGGAGCTTGAACGCCTGGCGCGGATGCTCGACAACATGCTGTTCCTGGCGCGCACCGACCCGGCCAGCGCGTTGCGCCAACGCCAGGCGCTGGACGCGGCAGATGAAGTGGAGCGCATCGCCGATTATTTCGAAGGGTTGGCCGCTGACGCGGGCATGCACATCGTTGTCCAGGGCAAAGGCGTGATCTGGGCTGAGCCGATGCTCCTGCGCCGCGCCCTGGCGAACCTGTGCGCCAACGCCATCAAGTATGGAGCGCCGGGCTCGACGCTGAGCGTCCAAGCGATTGCAACCGACGAGGGCGTCAACGTGAGGGTCAGCAACCAGGGTGAGACCATTCCCGCCGAGCATCTGCCGCGGCTGTTCGAACGGTTCTACCGAGTGGATGAGTCCCGCGAGCGCTCCTCCCAATCCAATGGACTGGGGCTGTCGATCGTGGCCACCATCATGCAACTGCATAACGGGCGGTATCGGGTCAGCAGTGAGGACGGCATCACCACTTTCGAGCTGTTTTTTCCCGCTCGAGACTGAATCAGCTCACCCGACCACCTGTTTCCACGATATCCGCCTGGGTTTGCCAAGCCGCCAAGACCGCCAGGCGCAAGCCCTCCACCAACACAGGCAATTCCATCGACGGCTGACCGAACTGCGGCAAGCCCGGCACATGGATAAACCCACTGCGCACCGCAGAACCTGCCAGCGCATGCTGCAATCGATAAAACACCTGATTGCACACAAAAGTCCCCGCCGTCTGCGAAACCGAGGCCGCAATACCCGCCTCACGCACCGCCCTGACCATGCTCTTGATCGGCAATGTCGAGAAGTAAGCGGCCGGGCCACCCTCCACCACCGCCGTGTCAATCGGCTGGGCGCCCAGGTTGTCCGGGATGCGCGCATCATTGACGTTGATCGCGACGCGCTCGATGGAAATATCACAGCGCCCGGGGCCCAGGCCGGTCGCGATGACCATGGCCGGTTGCAGCTCCTCAATCAGCTGAAGCAAGGTCTCTGCAGCAGTGGCGAAAGCGCAGGGCAATCGGCGCGCGACGATCCGCACGTCATCACTCAGTTCCACCCCTTCCAGCAGGCGCACCGCCTCCCAGGAGGGGTTCACCACGTCGTGGTCGAAAGGCTCGAAGCCGGTCAGCAATAGGGTTTTCATCCTGGCCTCACATCAACAGATAAAGCAGCACGATATTGACCACCAGCATCATCAACGCGGTGGGCAATTGGGCCTTGATCACCGCGTTCTTGTCCGGCAGTTCCAGCAATGCTGCCGGCACGATATTGAAGTTGGCCGCCATCGGTGTCATCAGCGTACCGCAGTAGCCGGAGAACATGCCGATCGCGGCCATGACCGCCGGGTTGCCGCCGTAGATGCCCACCAGCACCGGCACCCCGACGCCGCCGGTCATCACCGGGAACGCCGCGAAGCCGTTGCCCATGATCACCGTAAACAACGCCATGCCCAGCACATAGACCATTACCGCCACCAATTTGAAATCCAGATTGATGTAAGTGGTGGTGATGTGGGCGACCGCCGTGCCAACCCCGGCTTCATTGAACAACAGCCCGAGCATGGCCAGCATCTGCGGCAGCACCATGGCCCAGCCCAGGGCTTCGGTCAGGCGACGCGATTCGCGCAAGGCCTGCACGGGCGTATCGCGAGTCAGCCAGCAGGCCAGGCCAAGGGCGATCAGGCAGCCGATGCCGAGAGAGACAAAGGTGGTGTTCTTCGGATCGAGCAGCGGCACACCGCCGATTTCGGTGTGCTTGAGCAATACCGAGCCAATCACCGTGGTCAGCGGAATGGCCAGTGCGGGTATGAATAGCTTGTGACCCAGGCGAGCGGCACTGGCGCGGGATGCCTTGTCATGCAATTGCGCATGCTGGCCACGGCCGACGCCCCCCAGGCCGGCAATCAACGCCATCACCACGATGCCGCCACCGATGACCACCGAAGGCAGGCGCTCTCCCACCAGGAACGGAATGGCAAACAGCAGCCAGAACAGCGACGTCGACCAACGCTTGGGATGGGTGCGATCCAGCAGGATCATGCCCGCGGTGATCAGCAACAGCACACCGGCCAGCCAGTACAGGTATTGAATGGAAATAATCATTGCGCAGCCTCCACCAAGGGAGCGGCGCTCATCTCACGGGTCAACCGTCGATCAAACCGATGCAGTCGAATGGCATGAATGATAAAGGCACAGATCGCCGTCGGGATGCCCCACACCGCAATATGCAGCGGCTCCACATCGATCCCCGAGCCCAGCAGAAAGGTATGCATCAAGGCGATCGCACCAAAGGCGACGAAGATGTCCTCACCGAAAAACAGCCCCACATTGTCCGTGGCGGCGCACATGGCCAATACCTTGTGACGCAGCTTGTCCGGCAGCTTGCCGTAGCGTTTTTCCGCCGCACCTTCGGCCATCGGCGCGAGCAATGGCCGCACCATCTGCGGATGCCCACCCAGGCTGGTCAGCCCCATGGCCGCAGTGGATTCACGTACAAACAGATAGATGATCAGCAGACGCCCCACCGTCGCGCGCTCGAAACGGGCGATCCAATTCTGTGCATGCACGCGCAGGCCATGTCGCTCCAACAGGCCAATCACCGCCAGCGGTAATAACAGGATCAATTGCAGCGCACGGGTCTGGAGGAAACCATCCCCCATGGTGGCGAGAATTTTCTCCAGCGGGAACTGGGCAGCGAGCCCGGTGGCGATAGCGGCGGCGGTAACCACCAGCAACGGATTGAAGCGCAATACAAAGCCGACCACGATGACAAGTACGCCGATCAACGGCCATAAATTCACAACAGTTTGCATGGCGAAGAGGTCCTTTAGTGCGCGCTGCGGCGCCATTACAGCAGGATGTGAGCAAAGGGCTCACAGCATGAAAGTGGCGCGCAGTCGGCTCGGTTTTTTTATTGTTGACCCGGAAGGTCGAGCAGTGGCGGCAACTTTGCTGCCTTGAGGCGGGAGGTGTCCAACAAGAAAAACTGTTGCTGCAAACCAATAAATTTTGTGGATATTGGTACTGTGCGATTGGGTGACTGGAGGGATTCGGGATTCGCCCTATACTCAACGATGATGCGCCTGCGCAGCATCCAGGGTGCTATTGTCGACAATGAGGGCTCCAGCTATGTATGCCGGTCAGATGAGCAGTATGGCGACAGCAATTGGCGAGATACGCTGCCAGATGGTGGTCCAGATCATTTGTCTGCTGTCGGTGGCGACGCTCTTCTGTTGACCGAGACACCAGCGCCCCAAAACGCTGTTGATCTGATCGTTCCCATGCTCTGCGTGGGAATGCCTCACTGGACGCTCCGCGTCCCGCTTTCAGCGCAAAATTCACATCTGCGCAATGGTGACGCGGAGCGTCACGCGATGCATTCCCACGCGGAGCGAGGGAACGATCAAATTCCAGACAACAAAAAAGGGCCCACCTTTCGGTGAGCCCTTCCAGACCGCCCAGCAGAGCGGATTTTGTTTGGTAGGCGCGATTGGACTCGAACCAACGACCCCCACCATGTCAAGGTGGTGCTCTAACCAACTGAGCTACGTGCCTGCTGTGAGGCGGAATTCTACGGAATTCCGTAGGGGTGTCAACATCTTTTTTGCAGCTAACCCTATGAATATGCGAATTTTTTATTCGCGGGTCAGGCGCCCGTGAATTACGGGTGGCTGGCAGGCTATTTTCAACTCAGGTAGGATCGCCGCACTCGTAAAAAATATAAAACAGAGGTTCCAGGATGGCGAACACCCCCTACCCCCAGTCGTATTACGCCGCCTCCGCGAACGCGGTTCCGCCGCGTCCGGCGCTGCAAGGTGAGGTCGAAACCGATGTTTGTGTGATTGGCGCCGGTTATACCGGTCTTTCCAGCGCGCTGTTTTTGCTCGAGAACGGCTTTCGCGTGACGGTCCTGGAAGCCGCCAAGGTAGGTTTTGGTGCGTCCGGTCGTAATGGTGGGCAGATCGTCAATAGCTACAGCCGCGACATTGATGTCATCGAGCGCAGCGTCGGGCCCACGCAGGCGCAGCTGCTGGGTGAGATGGCCTTCGAGGGCGGCAGGATCATTCGTGAGCGCGTGGCCAAATATCAGATCCAGTGCGACTTGAAGGATGGCGGTGTGTTCGCCGCGCTCAACAGCAAGCACATGGGCCACCTGGAATCACAGAAGCGCCTGTGGGAGCGTTACGGCCATACGCAACTGGAACTGCTGGATGAGCGTCGCATCCGCGAAGTCGTGGCGTGTGACAACTATGTAGGCGGCCTGCTGGACATGAGCGGTGGGCATATCCACCCACTCAACCTGGCATTGGGCGAAGCAGCGGCCGTCGAGTCCCTCGGCGGCACAATTTTTGAGCAGTCGGCCGCCGTGCGCATCGAGCGCGGCGCCAACCCGGTGGTGCATACCGCCGAAGGCAAGGTCAGGGCCAAGTTCATCATCGTTGCGGGCAATGCTTACCTGGGCAACCTGGTGCCGGAGCTGGCGGCCAAATCAATGCCGTGCGGCACCCAGGTGATTACCACTGCGCCATTGGGCGACGAATTGGCCAGGACCTTGTTGCC
The DNA here is from genome assembly GCF_900005715.1 of Pseudomonas sp. 34 E 7. NCBI lineage: Bacteria > Pseudomonadati > Pseudomonadota > Gammaproteobacteria > Pseudomonadales > Pseudomonadaceae > Pseudomonas > Pseudomonas sp. 34 E 7. The sequence goes on along the minus strand of NZ_CVTX01000095.1, from coordinate 11,487 downwards.
GCAGGACTACTGTGTCGAAGACTGCAATTACCTGCTCGACTACTACCGCCTCACGAGCGACAAGCGCCTGATCTTCGGCGGCGGCGTGGTGTATGGCGCACGGGACCCGGCGAATATCGAGGCGATCATCCGGCCAAAGATGCTCAAGGCGTTCCCGCAGCTCAAGGACGTGAGGATCGACTACGCCTGGACCGGCAATTTCCTGCTGACCCTGTCGCGTCTGCCGCAGGTGGGCCGCCTCGGCGACAACATCTATTACTCGCAAGGCTGCAGCGGCCATGGCGTGACGTATACGCACCTGGCCGGCAAGGTGCTGGCCGAGGCATTGAGAGGCCAGGCCGAGCGCTTTGACGCCTTTGCCGACCTGCCCCACTACCCGTTCCCGGGTGGACAGCTGTTGCGCACGCCCTTTGCCGCAATGGGCGCGTGGTATTACGGGCTGCGGGACAAGCTGGGTTTTTGATGAACAAGGGGAGCCGGTTCGCCGGCTTCTTGCCCGGAACGACAAATCGCGAACACAAAAAACCCCGGTCTTTCGACCAGGGTCTTTGCTATCGAATCAAGGTCCGCCAATGGCTTCGCTTGTGCTTCAAGGCGTTCAGTGGGCCTTGAAGCTGATATGGCGCAGCGGACGGGACTCGAACCCGCGACCCCCGGCGTGACAGGCCGGTATTCTAACCGACTGAACTACCGCTGCGTATCGCTTGGCTGACTGAGCGTAAAGCCTCAATCACCTTTAAACATCTGATCGATCAACCTGGGTTGTTCAATCTCAAGTCCGACACATCGAACCTGGAAAATATGGCGCAGCGGACGGGACTCGAACCCGCGACCCCCGGCGTGACAGGCCGGTATTCTAACCGACTGAACTACCGCTGCGCGTCGGTGCAACCTTTAACGTTGCGTCTTGCCCTAAGGCAAAACTCTCAAGAAGTGGTGGGTGATGACGGGATCGAACCGCCGACCCTCTGCTTGTAAGGCAGATGCTCTCCCAGCTGAGCTAATCACCCTTTGCTTCGTTGAGGCCGCGAAATTTACGCAGATAGCGGACCTAAGTCAATAGCCCGCTTGAAGTTTTTCTGAAAAAGACAAAAATGCTTCAAGACCGCCCTACTCGCTGTAGATCATCTTCTTGCTCATGCCGCCGTCCACCACGAACTCCTGTCCGGTGACAAACCCGGCCTGGCGCGACAGCAGCCACGCCACCATGGCCGCCACGTCCTCCACCGTCCCTACCCGGCCCGCCGGATGCTGCGCATGGTCGGCATCGGTAAGCGGCTCGGCCCGCCGCGCAGCAGGATCTCGCGCATCGATCCAGCCGGGGCTGACCGCATTGACCCGCACTTCCGGCCCCAGGCTCATCGCCAGGGCGTGAGTCAGCGCCAGCAGGCCACCCTTGCTCGCCGCGTAGGCTTCGGTGTCCGGCTCCGACTGGCGGGCCCGTGTCGAGGCCAAATTGACGATAGCGCCACCATGGGCGCGCAGGTACGGCGCGCAATGCTTGGCCAGCAGCATCGGCCCACTGAGATTGACTGCCAGCACGCGGTTCCAGTACGCCAGGTCAAGGCTTTCCAGGGTGATATTGCGTGGATCGGCCACCGCCGCATTGCACACCAGCGCATCCAGGCGCCCAAACTGCCCCAATACCTCGGCGACACCCTGGGCCACTTGCTTCTCGTCGGCCACGTCCATGGTGATAAACCAGGCATTCTCGCCCAGCACCTTGGACACCTTGGAACCGCGCTCGCGGTCCAGGTCGGTCAACACCACCTGCCAGCCTTCGCTGATCAGCCACGCGGCAATCCCGAGGCCAATGCCGCGCGCGGCACCGGTCACCAGTGCAACGCGCCCATTACTGGCCGCTGCGGCCTCCATGGACCACTCGATCACAAAGCCGCCAGGCCGCGGGCTAGGTCAGCCTGCAAGTCGGCGACATCTTCCAGCCCGACCGCGACGCGAATCAGGCTGTCACGGATGCCCGCCGCTTCGCGCTCATGCGGCGCCAGGCGCCCGTGGGAGGTGGTGCCCGGGTGCGTGATGGTGGTTTTGCTGTCGCCCAGGTTGGCGGTGATCGAGATCAGTCGCGTGGCATCGATAAAGCGCCAGGCGCCCTCTTTGCCGCCCTTCACCTCGAAACTCACCACTGCGCCGAAACCGCGCTGCTGGCGCTGGGCCAATGCGTGCTGCGGATGACTCTTGAGGCCGGCGTAATGCACCTTCTCGATACCGTCCTGCTGTTCCAGCCACTCGGCCAGGGCCTGGGCGTTGGCGCAATGGGCCTTCATGCGCAGGCCGAGGGTTTCCAGGCCTTTGAGGAAGATCCACGCGTTGAAAGGGCTCAGGGTCGGGCCGGCGGTGCGCAGGAAGCCCACCACTTCCTTCATCTGCTCGCTGCGACCGGCCACCACGCCGCCCATGCAACGGCCCTGGCCGTCGATGAACTTGGTGGCCGAGTGCACCACGATGTCCGCGCCCAACTTCAACGGCTGTTGCAGGGCCGGGGTGCAGAAGCAGTTATCCACGATCAGCATCGCGCCCTTGGCGTGCGCCACTTCGGACAGCGCGGCGATATCCACCAGTTCAGCCAGCGGATTGGACGGCGACTCGACGAACAGCAGCTTTGTATTGGCCTTGATCGCCGCATCCCACCCGGACACATCCGCCAGGGGCACGTAGTCCACTTCGATACCGAAGCGCTTGAAATACTTCTCGAACAGGCTGATGGTCGAACCGAACACGCTGCGCGACACCAGCACGTGGTCGCCGGCGCTGCACAGGCTCATCACCACCGCCAGGATGGCAGCCATGCCGGTCGCCGTGGCCACCGCCTGCTCTGCGCCTTCCAGGGCGGCGATGCGCTCTTCGAACGCACGTACGGTCGGGTTGGTATAGCGCGAGTAAACGTTGCCCGGCACTTCACCGGCAAAGCGCGCGGCGGCGTCGGCCGCCGTGCGGAACACATAACTGGAGGTGAAGAACATCGGGTCACCGTGCTCCCCTTCCGGGGTACGGTGCTGGCCGGCGCGCACAGCCAGGGTATCGAAAGCTACGCCATCGAGGTCGCTGTCCAACCGACCGGCATCCCATTCCTGACTCATGCTGCCACTCCTCACATATTCTTTATTTAAGATACAAAACCGGCCCCTCAGGGCCGGTGTCTACTCAGTTGTTGTACAGATCGATGATCGCACTGACCGCCTGGGTCTTGATCTTCGACGAGTCGTTGCGCGCCTGCTCGATCTTGTTCAGGTAGGCGTCATCGATATCACCGGTCACGTACTTGCCATCGAACACGGCGCAGTCGAACTCGGCGATCTTGATCTTGCCGCCGCCCACCGCCTCGATCAGGTCAGACAGGTCCTGGTAGATCAACCAGTCGGCACCGATCAGGTCAGCCACGTCTTGCGTAGAACGATTGTGGGCGATCAGTTCGTGGGCGCTCGGCATGTCGATACCGTACACGTTCGGGTAGCGCACGGCAGGCGCCGCAGAACAGAAGTACACGTTCTTCGCACCGGCTTCACGGGCCATCTGGATGATCTGCTTGCAGGTGGTGCCGCGTACGATCGAGTCATCCACCAGCATAACGTTCTTGCCGCGGAATTCCAGCTCGATGGCGTTCAGCTTCTGGCGTACCGATTTCTTGCGTGCGGCCTGGCCGGGCATGATGAAGGTACGGCCAATGTAGCGGTTCTTGACGAAGCCTTCGCGGAACTTGACACCCAGGTGGTTGGCCAGCTCCAGCGCGGCGGTACGGCTGGTGTCCGGGATGGGGATGACCACATCGATGTCGTGCTCGGGACGCTCACGCAGGATCTTGTCGGCCAGCTTCTCACCCATGCGCAGGCGTGCCTTGTAGACCGATACGCCGTCGATGATCGAGTCCGGACGCGCCAGGTAGACGTGTTCGAAGATGCATGGCGTAAGTGTCGGCGCAACCGCGCACTGACGGGTGTGCAGCTTGCCGTCTTCAGTGATGTAGACCGCTTCACCCGGTGCCAGGTCGCGGATCAACGTGAAGCCCAGCACATCCAGGGATACGCTTTCGGAGGCGATCATGTACTCGACGCCTTCGTCGGTGTGACGCTGGCCGAACACGATCGGGCGGATGCCGTGGGGGTCACGGAAACCAACGATGCCGTAACCGGTGATCATCGCCACCACGGCATAACCACCGACGCAACGGTTATGCACGTCGATCACTGCGGCGAACACGTCTTCTTCGGTGGGCTGCAGCTTGCCGCGCCGGGCCAGCTCGTGGGCGAACACGTTGAGCAACACTTCCGAGTCGGAACTGGTGTTGACGTGGCGCAGGTCGGATTCGTAAATCTCCTTGGCCAGCTGTTCAACGTTGGTCAGGTTGCCGTTATGCGCCAAGGTAATGCCGTAAGGCGAGTTGACGTAGAACGGTTGAGCTTCGGCCGAGGTCGAGCTACCGGCGGTCGGGTAACGCACATGACCAATGCCCATGTGCCCGACCAGGCGCTGCATATGACGCTGGTGGAACACGTCACGTACCAGGCCATTGTCCTTGCGCAGGAATAACCGGCCGTCGTGGCTGGTCACAATACCGGCAGCGTCCTGGCCGCGGTGCTGGAGGACGGTTAGCGCGTCATACAGCGCCTGATTGACGTTCGACTTACCGACGATACCGACGATGCCACACATGCGACGCAACCCCTACTTAATGAATCTTGACTGAACACTCTTACTGAGGCGTTTTGGCCGGCAAGAGGTGTTCCTTGAACGGAAGATCAGCGGGTACGCTGATTCCGCTGGCCAGCCACTGACTGCTCCACCCCAGAATGAGGTTCTTGGACCAATCTGCAACCAATAGAAATTTTGGCACGAGTACCGACTCCTGCCACCACGCATCCTGCTGTACCGGCCCCAGGCTCAACAGCCCGACCGCCACGACCACCAGCAACGCGCCACGCGCGGCGCCGAAGGCCATGCCGAGAAATCGATCGGTCCCGGACAGGCCGGTGACACGTATCAACTCGCCAATCAGATAATTGACCATTGCCCCCACCAGCAGCGTGGCGATGAACATGATGGCGCAGCCCGCGATGACGCGGGCCGAAGGCGTCTCTATGTACCCGGCCAGGTAGACCGACAGTGAACCACCGAACATCCAGGCGACGACTCCTGCGATGATCCAGGTCAGCAACGACAGTGCTTCTTTGACGAAGCCGCGGCTCAGACTGATCAACGCGGAGATGGCGACGATTGCAACGATCGCCCAATCAACCCAGGTAAATGGCACAGTGCAGCCTACGTACGGATAAGGCGGCGCATTTTAGCAGAGCGCCGGGCTATCGGTAAGCGGTGATTACGGGTGCTTTGCAAATCAATCAATTGGGCAGTGGGAACACTGTTTCAAGCCCCCTCCCACATTTGACTGCATTCCAGGCTGAAATCGAAGGAACTCAACCGCGCTCGGGCTGGAAACGGGTCACAAACCCCTTGAGGTTCTGCTGGCGATCTAGCAAATCGCGCAGGCGATCCGCTTCGGCGCGCTCGATCAGCGGCCCGATAAACACCCGGTTCTTGCCATCGGCGCTGCGGATATACGCGTTGTAGCCCTGGGCCCGCAGCTTTTTCTGCAAGGCGTCGGCGCCTTCACGGTTGCCCAGGCTGGCCACTTGAATCGACCAACTGATCGGCAACCCATTCGGGTCGATACGAGTCTGACCTACGTCCGGCTTGCCCGGCGCGGCAGGTTGTGGCGCGACCGGCTTGGGCGCAGGTGTCGGCGCGGCAGGCTTGGCGGCTGCGACAGGCGCTGACGGAGCCGGTTTGACCACAGGAACACTCGGCTGCACCGGCATGGAAGGCGCCTGCTGGGCAGCGACCTCGGCATCGGTCGGCACGGGCTCTTCCTCAGACAGGGCCTGCGGTTCAGGCACTACCACCGGTTCCACCTGAACCTGGGGCACCACCGGCGCCTGGGGCGCAGCGGGCGCTTCAACCACTACCTGGCGCTGTTCGTCCTGACGGGAAAACAGCATTGGCAGGAAAATCACCGCCAATGCCACCAACACCAGGGCTCCGACCATTCGCTGCTTGTATGCGCTATCGAGTAATGCCATGTGCAGCTTCCTCCGTGGAGCGCCGGGCCAGCCATTCGAGCGCCTCGGCAACACAATAAAATGATCCGAACAACAGAATCTCGTCGTCGGCCGTCGCCACCGCACATTGCGCCTCAAGGGCGGCAGTGACGCTTGCATACGACGCCACCGGCGCACCAAGGTTCTGCAAGGCGATTTGCAGTTCAGCCGCCGCACGGCTACGCGGCGTATCCAGCGGCGCAACGGCCCAGGACTCTACGCTGGCGAGCAACGGCGCAACCACGCCATCAAGATCCTTGTCAGCCAGCAAGCCGAACACCGCCAGGCGACGGCCGGACAATGGCGTGCGCATCAGCCGTTGCGCCAGGTATTCTGCAGCGTGGGGGTTATGACCCACATCCAGCAGCAGGTTAAGACGCTTGCCTTGCCACTCGACGGTGCGCCGATCCAGGCGCCCCACAACCCGCGTCGCCAGCAGGGTTGCGGCAATTTGCCCGGCATTCCACGGCAGATCCAGCAACAGATAGGCTTGCAGCGCGAGCGCGGCATTCTCCATCGGCAGGTTCAGCAGCGGCAAATCGCGCAGCACTACCTGTTGACCCCGAGCATCGCGCCCGGACCATTGCCAATGCTGATCGTTGATCTGGAGATTGAAGTCGCGCCCGCGCAGGTAGAACGGGCAATCGAGCTCCCGCACCTTGTCCAGCAAGGGTTGCGGTGGGTCTGGATCACCGCACAGCGTAGGTTTGCCGGGGCGAAAGATCCCGGCCTTTTCGTAAGCCACGGATTCGCGGGTATCGCCCAGGTAATCGACATGGTCGACACCGATACTGGTGACCAGCGCCACGTCGGCGTCCACCACATTGACCGTGTCCAGACGCCCGCCCAGGCCCACTTCCAGCACGACGATATCGAGTTGCGCACGCTCGAACAGCCACAGCGCCGCCAGGGTGCCCATCTCGAAATAGGTCAGGGAAATGTCGCCACGCCCGGCATCGAGGGCGGCGAAGGCTTCGCAGAGTTGCGCGTCGCTCGCGTCGACGCCATTGAGCTGCACCCGCTCGTTATAGCGCAGCAGGTGCGGCGAACTGTAGACGCCGACTTTCAGCCCCTGGGCCTGCAGCAGCGCGGCGACAAAGGCGCAGGTCGAGCCTTTGCCGTTGGTGCCTGTTACGGTGATAACACGCGGTGCCGGGCGCCCCAACCCCAGGCGGGCCGCTACCTGTTGCGAGCGCTCCAGGCCCATGTCGATGGCGGACGGATGCAACTGCTCGAGGTAGGCGAGCCATTCGCCCAGGGTACGTTGGGTCATAGGTTTGCCGGCACCGGCGGCACGACAATCGGCTCGACTTTAGGCGCGACGTAGACAGGCGTTGGCAGGCCCATCATTTGCGCCAGCAGGTTACCCAGGCGTGGCCGCAGCTCACCGCGCGGGATGATCAGGTCGATGGCGCCGTGTTCGAGCAGGAACTCGCTGCGCTGGAAACCTTCCGGCAATTTTTCACGCACGGTCTGCTCGATGACGCGCGGGCCGGCAAAGCCGATCAGGGCCTTGGGCTCGCCGACGATCACGTCGCCCAGCATCGCCAGGCTGGCGGAAACGCCGCCGTATACCGGGTCGGTCAATACCGAGATGAACGGAATGCCTTCTTCGCGCAGACGCGCCAATACCGCCGAGGTCTTGGCCATTTGCATCAGGGAAATCAGCGCTTCCTGCATACGCGCGCCACCGGAAGCGGCGAAGCAGATCATCGGGCAGCGGTTTTCCAGGGCATAGTTGGCGGCGCGCACGAAACGCTCGCCGACGATGGCACCCATGGAGCCGCCCATGAAGGAGAATTCGAACGCCGACACCACCACCGGCATGCCCAGCAACTTGCCGCTGACGGAGATCAGCGCGTCTTTCTCGCCGGTCTGCTTTTGCGCGCCGACCAGACGGTCCTTGTACTTCTTGCTGTCGCGGAACTTGAGACGGTCGACCGGCTCCAGGTCAGCGCCCAGCTCGTTGCGGCCGTCGGCGTCGAGGAAGATGTCGATACGCGCGCGCGCGCCAATACGCATGTGGTGGTTGCACTTGGGGCAAACGTCCAGGGTCTTTTCCAGCTCCGGGCGGTACAGCACCGCGTCGCAGGATGGGCACTTGTGCCACAGACCTTCAGGAACCGAGCTTTTCTTCACCTCGGAACGCATGATCGAAGGGATCAGTTTGTCTACTAACCAGTTGCTCATGCTTTCTTTCTCCAGTACCGGTGGCTTGAACACAGCCCCGCGTATGCCCTTGAGCTAAATTCATATGTGGCGATGATGTCGGCGGGACGGGGTCAGAGGTTCGACCAGCCATTTCCCGCCTGTATCCTCAGCCTTCCAGACAACCTGCCAGCGCAGGGTTGCCACTTCGTTTCCGGGCCTCCCGCGGGCGGCGCCGGTGCTGTTTTACACAGTGGTAGTTATGGACGGCGGCAGACTGCCAGCCGTCACATCGCACCGCTGCTGTTGCGCACGGCCTGCATGAACGCGCGAATCCTGGCGTGATCCTTGATGCCCTTGCCCTGCTCCACCCCGCCGCTGACATCCACGGCATACGGCCGAACCTGCTCGATGGCGGCGCCGACATTCGACGGGGTGAGCCCACCGGCCAGGATCAGCGGCTTGCTCAAGCCCGCCGGGATCAGCGACCAGTCGAACGCTTCGCCCGTACCGCCGGGAACGCCTTCGACATAGGTGTCCAGCAGAATCCCGCGCGCGCCCGTATAAGCGGCACAGGCGGCGGCGATATCGTCGCCGGCCTTGACGCGCAGCGCCTTGATATAGGGACGCTGGTAGCTCTCGCATTCGTCCGGGGTTTCGTCGCCGTGAAACTGCAGCATGTCCAGCGGCACGGCATCCAGGGTTTCATTGAGTTCACACCGGCTGGCATTGACGAACAAGCCCACGGTGGTCACGAACGGTGGCAGCGCGGCGATGATGGCCCGGGCCTGCAACACATCCACCGCGCGTGGGCTCCTGGCGTAAAACACCAGACCTATGGCATCCGCCCCCGCCTCGACCGCCGCCAACGCGTCTGCGATGCGGGTAATCCCGCAAATCTTGCTGCGAACGGCTGACATATCGTAGAAACCTCAGGGATTGAACCGAGAAAGTCCCGGATGGTAACAAAAGCGCTTGCGGGCGTCAGCCGCCAAGTTCGCTGAAACCGGTGAGGAAGTGTGGCCCGATAAAACGCTCCGGCAGTTCGAACTCGTCGCGGTACTCCACCTCCACCAGATACAGGCCGAACGGATGCGCCGTCACCCCACCGGTACGGCGCACGCGGCTTTCCAGCACTTCCCTGGCCCATTCCACCGGACGTTCGCCGGTACCGATGGTCATCAACACACCCGCAATGTTGCGCACCATGTGGTGCAGGAATGCCCCGGCACGGATATCCACCACAATCATCTTGCCATGACGGGTCACGCGCAGATGGTGGACTTCTTTGATCGGCGATTTGGCCTGGCATTGGCCGGCACGGAATGCGCTGAAATCATGCACCCCGACAAGATGCTGCGCGGCCTCGGCCATGCGCTCGGCATCCAGCGGGCGGTGGTTCCAGGTAATTTCCTGGTTCAAGTGCGCCGGGCGGATCTGATCGTTATAAATCACGTAGCGGTAGCGCCGGGCGATGGCCTTGAAACGCGCATGAAAATGCGCCGGCATGACCTTGGCCCACGTGACGCTGACGTCATGGGGCAGGTTGATATTGGCGCCCATTACCCAGGCCTTCATCGAGCGTTCGGCCTGGGTGTCGAAATGCACCACTTGGCCGCAGGCATGCACCCCCGCGTCGGTCCGCCCGGCACACATCAGCGACACCGGCGAGTCAGCGACTTTCGACAAAGCGTTTTCCAGGGTTTCCTGCACCGTCAGCACGCCGGATGCCTGGCGCTGCCAGCCGCGATAGCGCGAGCCTTTGTATTCCACGCCGAGGGCGATGCGGTAAAAGCCTGCGGCCGCCATTTCGGCGGCCGCGTTATCTATATTTGCCAAGAACTGAGAGCCTGATGAGTTGCGCGAAGGCGGGCATTATAAAGGCGACGGCTGCGCGACGGGCGCTTTTGTTGGGGAGGGGCGCCAAGCCAACTGTGGGGAGAAGCACGCCCTGCCCCACAGTGGAGGTTTATCAGCCTTCAGATCCGGCCGAGCATTTCCTTGGCCTCGCCGCGCTGGCTCTCGTTGCCCTCGGTCAGCACTTCGGACAGGATGTCCTTGGCGCCATCGGCATCGCCCATGTCGATATAGGCCTGGGCGAGGTCCAGCTTGGTGGCGACCTCATCGGTGCCCGAGAGGAAATCGAACTCGGGCTCATCGTCACCGAGCGCGGCATCTTCAGCCGTGAACGATGGCTCGATGGAGGGATGCTCCAGGCTCTGGGACAGACGGTCCAGCTCGGCGTTGACGTCATCCAGCTCCGACGCGAAGGCGTCCGGCTTGGCCGCCGATTCGGGCTCGTCCGCCAGGGAGAGGTCGAAATCTTCCGGCAAATCGAAGTCATCCAGGGCCGTAGGGGCCAGGGTCGGCGGCTCGACGGCAGGCGCATCCTTCATCTGCTCTTCGAGCCCGGAGAGGAAGTCATCATCCGATTGCGCGGACGCCGGTGCATCCAGTTGCAGATCCAGGTCGAAGTCCGACAGGTCGTCGGCACTGGCATTGGCTGCCGTCTGCTGCTGAAGAAGCGCCTCGAATGTCTGCTGATCGTCGTTGACCTCAGCCGGCGATGCCGCCTCCAGCTCGTCCAGGCTCAGATCGAAATCGGTATCCACGGGCTCTGGCGCAGGCGCAGCCGGCTTGTCTTCCAGCAAGTCCTTGACGTACTGGGCATCCAGGGCCGCAGCGGCCACTGCCGCACTTACGCCTGCCGCCAACACCGCCATGGCAGGGAAACGACTTTTGAGCTGCTCGACCTGGGCATGGTTTTCACCGTTGGCCACCAGTTGACGCTCCTGGCTGACGAAACCGTCCTTGTTATTTTGCAGCCCGTACACTTCCATCAATTTCAAACGCAGGTCGCTGCGCTTGGGCTCGCGCTTGATCGCTTGCTCAAGTACATCGGCCGCCTGGTTCAGGTGGCCACGGTCGATATGGGACTGGGCCTGGGCCAGCGCATCGCTGGCGTTCTGTGGGGCAACCGCAACCGCCAGCGGCGCAAGCACCGAGGCGACGCTCGGCACGACCGGCTCAACCACCGGAGCGCGTGCAGGCGTGGGTGCAGGCGCGGGCGTCGGCGCAGCATTCAGCGGCGCCACTTCCAGGCCTTCGAAACTGTCGGAGGGCAGGTCGCGCTCCAGGCTCGATGTGAACTCCGGCTCTTCAGCCAGCGCTCGCGCCATGCGCAGGTGCTTCTCTTCTTCAAGACGGGCGTTGCGATGGCGTACCCACA
>NZ_CVTX01000090.1:0-6872 GCF_900005715.1 Pseudomonas sp. 34 E 7 | reverse complement strand
GGACGCCCACGGGTCAGGTCGCCGCTGCGATACACGCGGCTGCCGGGCTTGCCGAACGGGTCCGGCACGAAACGTTCGGCGGTCAACGCCGGACGCTCCAGGTAACCCCGGGCCACGCCCTCGCCGCCCAGGTACAACTCACCGGCCACGCCGATGGGTTGCAGGTTGAGCTGCGCGTCCAGCACGTAGCCGCTGCGGTTGCCGAGCAAAGTGCCGATGGGCGCGTAGACGGCGCCGCACGGGTCACCCTTGCGCGCCTTCCACAGCAGCGGCGTGACCACGGTTTCGGTGGGGCCGTAGCCGTTGAACAGGTAGGTCGGCTTCAGCGCGCGCCAGGCCAGGTCGTAGCTGGCCTGGGCCACCGCATCACCGCCGAAGCAGTACACCCGAACGGCTGGAGGGTTGCCGTCGCGTTCGGCGTGTTCGGCCAGTTGCTGCAGGTACACCGGTGGGAACACCGCCATGGTCACGTTGTGCCGGTGCATCTGTTCATAGGTGTATTCCGGCAACCATAGGCTGTCGTCGCGGATCAGCACGCTGGCGCCATTGATCAGCGGGTGCATCCAACCCTCGTGGGAACCGTCGAAGGCGAACGACATGAAGTGCAACTCGCAATCGGCCGGGCGGGTTTCATAGCGCTCACCGGTGGCGATGATGTGCGCCACCAGTGGCCCGTGGGACACCGCCACGCCCTTGGGCATGCCGGTGGAGCCGGAGGTGTAGATCACGTAGGCGAGGTTATCGCCGTCGAGGGCGACGTTCGGCGCCGCATGATTGTCGTCGGACCAGTCCTGCAGCTGATCCACTGCCAGGGCTTGCAGGCCTTGCGGAATCGGGAGGCGCTGTTGCACGGTCGAGTGGGTCAGCAGCAACCGCGAGCGGCTGTCCTGCATCATGTACAGCAGGCGATCACGCGGGTATTCGATATCCAGCGGCACGTACACGCCACCGGCCTTCAACACCGCGAGGAACGCCACCATGATCTCGGCACTGCGCGGCATGGCAATCGCCACGCGCACTTCCGGGCCGACGCCACGGGCGATCAGCGCGTGGGCCAGGCGGTTGGCCTGGCGATCCAGCTCGCCGTAAGTGAGCTGCTCGTCGGCGAACTTCACCGCCACCGCATCCGGGGTTTCCCGGGCACGGTCGGCCACCAGTTCATGCACCAAACGCTGGGCCGAGAAACCGGAGGCGCTGCCGTCCCACAGTTGCAGGATGTGTTGCTGCTCGGCGGCGTCCAGCAGGTTCAACTGGCCCAGCGGTTGCCGAGGGTTGGCGACCATGCCCTGCAGCAGGTTCTGCCAGTGGCGCGTCATGCGTTGCACGGTGCCGGCTTCGAACAGGTCCTGGGCATAACCCAGGGTGGCCCAGATGCCTTCGGTGGACTCCTGAATGTCCAGGTCGAGGTCGAAATGCGCGGTCTTGCTTTGCCATTCCAGCCCTTGGACCAGCAGGTGCGGCAGGTGCTGCTGGACCTGGGCCTGGCCGACGTCGGTCTGGTGGTTGAACATCACCTGGAACAGCGGATTGTGGCTCAGGCTGCGTTCCGGTTGCAGGGCTTCCACCAACTGTTCGAACGGCAGGTCCTGATGGGCCTGGGCCTCAAGCGCGCGTTGCCTGGTTTGTTGCAGCAACTGCTCGACGCTCATCTGGCCGTGCAGGTCCGCCTTGAGGACCTGGGTATTGACTAAGAAGCCGATCAGCCGCTCGGTTTCGCTGCGGTTGCGGTTGGCGATGGGCACGCCGACGCGGATTTCTTCCTGGCCGCTGTAGCGGTGCAGCAGGGTCTGGAACGACGCCAGCAGCAACATGAACAGGGTCACGCCCTGTTGCCGGGCCAAGGCCTTGAGCTGTTGGCTCAGCTCGGGGTCCAGCTCGAAAGCCAGGCGTGCGCCGCGATGGCTTTGCACGGCGGGACGCGGGTGGTCGAACGGCAACTCCAGCACACTTTGCTCGCCGCCGAGCATTTCGCGCCAGTACGCCAGCTGACGGTTCTTCTCGCCCGCCTCCATCCAATTGCGCTGCCACACGGCATAGTCGGCATATTGGATCGGCAACGCCGGCAGCTGCACTTCCTCGCCCTGGCTGTAGCCCGCATAGAGCTGCACCAGTTCTTCGACCATCACCTGCATCGACCAGCCATCGGAGACGATGTGGTGCTGCACCAGCACCAGCACATGCTCACCAGCAGCCACGCGCAGCAGCGACACACGCAGCAACGGGCCGTGTTCCAGGTCGAACGGCTGCGCGATCTGCGCCTCGACCTGCGCCTGGAGTTCAGCCTCGTCGACATCGGCGTGAGCGATCTGCAGCGACGCCGATGGCGCGATCACTTGCACTGCACGCTCATGCTCCTGGCGCAGGCAGGTGCGCAGGCTTTCATGCCGGGCCAGCAACGCATCGAAACTGCGCTGCAACGCGCCCAGGTCCAGTTGCCCTTTCAGGCGCAACGCACTGGGAATGTGGTAGGCGGCGCTGTGCGGCTCCAATTGCCAGAGAAACCACTGACGCTCCTGGGCATACGACAGCGGCAAGGCGTGCTCGCGCCCGACCGGCAGCAACGGCGGTGCGCTGGGCGCCAGGCTGTCCTGGGCCTGCAGTGCCGCAACAAATGCATCCAGCCGTGGGTGCTCGAACAAGGCCTTGAGCGGCACCTCGCGCTGCAGCGTCTGGCGAATGCGCGACACCACTTGCATCGCCAGCAGCGAATGCCCGCCCAGTTCGAAGAAGTGCTGGTTCAAACCGACGTTGTCGGTGCCGAGAATATCGGCCCAGATCGCAGCGATCTGCTGTTGCAACGCGGTGACCGGCGCCTGCCAGTCCTGGAGCGCCGTGCTGGCGTCCGGTTTGGGCAGTGCCTGGCGGTCCAGCTTACCGTTGGGGTTGAGCGGCATGCGCTCGAGGAAGATCAGGTGCGCCGGCACCATGTAGTCCGGCAGCTGTTCGCGCAGGGTGTTCATCAAGCGTTCGGCTTCACTCGACGGTTGCGCGGGCACCAGGTAGGCCAGCAGTTGGTTGTCGACAGCCAGCACCAGCGCTTCGCGCACGCCGTCCTGGGCCAACAGCACGGTTTCGATCTCGCCCAGTTCGATGCGGAAGCCGCGCACTTTCACTTGATGGTCGACCCGCCCGACATACTCCACCACCCCGTCGGCGCGATAACGCGCCAGGTCGCCGCTGCGATAAAGCCGCTCGCCGCAGGCACTGAACGGGTTGGCGACAAAACGCTCGGCGGTCAGGCTCGGGCGCCGCAGATAAGCGCTGGCCAGGCCGCTGGCGCTGGCGATGTAGAGTTCGCCTACGGCACCGACAGGCAGCAGATTCAGGTCGCGATCCAACACATACAGCCCACGCCCGGGTAGCGCGCGGCCGATGGGGCTGGCGGTGACGCCGCTGATTACGTCGGGGTCGGTGCAGTCCAGCACGCTGGAGACCACGGTGGCCTCGGTCGGCCCGTAGGTATTGAGCAGCCGCACATGGCCCAGGCCCGCCCGTTGCCACAACAATGGACCGTCGAGGGGCATGGCTTCGCCGCCGATATGCATCTGGCGCAACGCCCCGTAAGGCCGCGCACCCGCCGCCAGGCAATCCTGCAAGAACAGTTTCCAGTAGGCGGTCGGCAAGTCGGCCAGGGTGATGCCCTGCTCGATGATCTGCCGATACAACTCGGCACCGTCCCACAGTTGCGGGCCACGCAGCACCACCGTGGCACCGAGGGTCAGGGCCGGGTACAACTGCTCGACGAAGCCGTCAAAATTCAGGGTAGCGAACTGCAATACCCGGTCTTGCGCGACCAGTTGCGAATAGTCGGCGGCGATGCAGGCGAACTCACTCAATGCGCCATGGCTGATGGCCACGCCCTTGGGTTTGCCGGTGGAACCCGAGGTGTAGATCACGTAGGCCAGGCTGTGCGGTTCGAAAACAGCCGGTGGATTGTGCTCATCACACAGCGCCAACTGCGCCTGGACCAGGTCGATTTCCACGGCCACCGCGTGCGCCGGCAATGGCAGGCGATCGCGCAGGTGCGACTGGGTCAGCACCAGGCGCACATCGCTGTCCTCGAGCATGTGCACCAGACGCTCGCGGGGGTACTCAGGGTCCAGCGGCACATAGGCCGCGCCGGTCTTGAGCACCGCCAGCAAGCTGACCACCATGGCGAAGGAGCGCTCCACGGCGATCCCGACCAAGGCTTGGGAGCCGATACCCTGGGCGATCAAGTAGTGCGCCAGGCGGTTGGCCTGGCGGTTCAGTTCGCCATAGCTGAGGGCCTGGTCGTCCAGGGCCAGGGCCTGACGTTCAGGCTGCGCGGCGGCCTGGTCTTCGAACAGCAGATGTACGCCTTGCAATTGCCGGGCGCAGGCCGGAGCGTTCCAGTCCTGAAGCATGCGTTGCTGCTCGGTAGCATCCAGCAGCGAAAGCTCGGCCAGACGCCTGCGCGGATCGCTGACGACCGTCTGCAGCAACTGCTGCCAGTGCTGCACCAGGCGCTCGATGGTCGCTGAGTCGAACAAATCGGTGGCGTAATTCAACGCCGCCCACAGCCCTTCGGCCGACTCATGGGTATCCAGGCTCAGGTCGAAATGCGTGGTCTGGCTGTCCCAGTCCAGCTCCACCACGCGCAGGCCAGGCAGTTGCTGGCCGTCGCGCCCGCCCTGGGCGTCGGTCTGATAATTGAACATCACCTGGAACAATGGGTTGTGGCTCAGGCTGCGCTCAGGCGAGAGCGCCATCACCAATTGCTCGAACGGCAGGTCCTGGTGGGCCTGGGCTTCCAGGGCGCGGCGCTTGGTCTGTTGCAGCAACTCGACAAAGCTCATCTGCCCGTCCAGGTCAGCCTTGAGCACTTGGGTGTTGACGAAAAACCCGATCAGCCCCTCGGTTTCGACGCGGTTGCGGTTGGCAATCGGCACGCCGACGCGGATATCCGACTGCCCGCTGTAGCGGTACAACAAGGTCTGGAAGGACGCGAGCAGCAGCATGAATGGGGTGATGCCTTCTTGCTGCGCCAGGCGCTTGAGACCGGCGACCAGTTCGGGCTGTAGATGCAGCTCCAGGCTCGCGCCGCGATGGCTTTGCTGCGCCGGGCGCGGACGGTCCAGCGGCAGTTCCAGCACCGGCTGTTCACCGCCCAGCAGCGCCTGCCAATAAGCCAGTTGCCGCGCCCGCTCTCCCGCTTCCATCCAGCCGCGCTGCCACAGGGCGTAGTCGGCGTACTGAATCGGCAGCTGCGGCAGTTGCAGGTCCTGGCCCAGGCTGTAGGCGGCATACAACTGCACCAGCTCCTGCACCATCACCTGCATTGACCAGCCGTCGGAGACGATGTGGTGCTGCACCATTACCAGCACATGGTCATCTTCAGCCAGTTGCAGCAAGGTCACGCGCAGCAGCGGAGCCTGGTGCAAATCGAACGGCCGCGCCACCTCCGCTTCCACCCGTGCCATCAACTGCGCTTCGTCGATCTGCGCGTGTTGAATCTCGACCCGGGCCTGGGGCAGCACAGCCTGCCACAAGTGCTCGCCCTCCTCGACCAGTTGGGTGCGCAGGCTCTCGTGTCGGGCCAGCAGGCTGTCGAAGCTGCGCTGCAGTGCCGCCAGGTCCAAGCGACCGTGCAGGCGCAAGGCGCCGGGGATGTGGTAAGTGGCGCTGCCGGGGTCCAACTGCCAGAGAAACCACTGACGCTCCTGGGCATAGGACAGCGGCAGGCGTTGGCCGTCCTCACGGATTGCAGCAATCGGCAGTTGAGCGAAACTCATGCCCCGGCTTTGCAGGCGCTGATAAAACTGCTGGCGCTGTTCCAGAGGCAAGCGAAGAAAGCGCGACACCAGGTCGATGTTAGGGTTGGAAAGCATGGTTCAAATCGCCTCTAGTTCGCTCAAAAAGTCACGAAGGTCATCAAAATCTTCCACGCTGCCGGCGCGGAAAGTGGCTGCGGCCTGCACGTAGGCGCGCAGTGATTCGGTCTGGAACAGTTCCATCAGCGGTACGTCCAGGCCCAACTCGGCCTGCACCCGCGAGGTGATCTGGATGGCCAGCAGGGAATGCCCGCCCACTTCGAAGAAGTTGTCGTTCAGGCCCACTTGCGCCAGGTGCAGCACGTCGGCCCAGATCGCGGCGATCTGCTGCTCCAGTTCGGTGTGCGGCGCCACGTACTGTTGCTGCATCTGGCTGGCATCCGGCAACGGCAGGCCCTTGCGGTCGAGCTTGCCGTTGGGGGTCAGCGGCATCTGTGCGAGGAACACGAAGTGCGCCGGCACCATGTAGTCCGGCAGGCCGCTTTTCAGGGCGCGACGCAGGCTGTCGCGGAATTCGGTCTGGTCGGCCAGGGTCGCATCGGCCGGCACCACGTAGGCCACCAACTGCTTGCCGGTCGAACCTTCCTGGGCCACCACCACGGTTTCGCCGACGCTGTCCTGTTCACGCAGACGCGCTTCGATTTCGCCGAGTTCGATTCGGAAACCGCGAATTTTCACTTGATGGTCAACGCGACCCAGGTAATCCACCACGCCATCGGGACGCCCACGGGTCAGGTCGCCGCTGCGATACACGCGGCTGCCGGGCTTGCCGAACGGGTCCGGCACGAAACGTTCGGCGGTCAACGCCGGACGCTCCAGGTAACCCCGGGCCACGCCCTCGCCGCCCAGGTACAACTCACCGGCCACGCCGATGGGTTGCAGGTTGAGCTGCGCGTCCAGCACGTAGCCGCTGCGGTTGCCGAGCAAAGTGCCGATGGGCGCGTAGACGGCGCCGCACGGGTCACCCTTGCGCGCCTTCCACAGCAGCGGCGTGACCACGGTTTCGGTGGGGCCGTAGCCGTTGAACAGGTAGGTCGGCTTCAGCGCGCGCCAGGCCAGGTCGTAGCTGGCCTGGGCCAC
>NZ_CVTX01000119.1:1684-1896 GCF_900005715.1 Pseudomonas sp. 34 E 7 | reverse complement strand
CCAATCCAACATCCTGGTCGGCCCTGAGGCCGCCATCGGGGGCAAGCCCCCTCCCACATTTGCACCGGGATCGACACAAGATACCGGTCGGCTCCAAGGCCGCCGCGCTTTTGCGTTTGATCTGCTTTTGATCTCAGGCGCCCCGTTAAACCACGCTGGCCGAACGCAGGCTTGAATCCGTGGGCAACCCGGCAGGACGCCGGGTTAGCCGC
>NZ_CVTX01000119.1:0-1662 GCF_900005715.1 Pseudomonas sp. 34 E 7 | reverse complement strand
GCGGCGGCCCACGGATTCAAGCCGGAGAGAGGGCACACCGAGCCTAGGCGAGGTGCCGAGTGGTGGGGCAAGAGCGTTTTGCTTACTTTTGCGCTTTTCAAAAGTGAGCCGCCGTCAGGGCGGAACCCTAATCAGCCGTTACCGCAGAAACGGATATGTACTTGATCTGATCCAACATCCTGGTCGGCCCTGAGGCCGCCATCGGGGGCAAGCCCCCTCCCACATTTGGGCCAGGATCGACACAAAATCCCGGTCGGCCCTGAGGCCGCCATCGGGAGCAAGCCCCCTCCCACACCTATTGGGTGGCCTGCCGATATTGCCTGGGCGTAAACCCGGTCGACGCCTTGAACTGTCGAGTAAACGCACTGTGGTCGGTATAGCCGCACTGCAAGGCGACGTCGGTAATCGGCAGTTCGGAGTGCAACAATCGGTGGGCATGCTCCAGCCGCACCTTCTGGATCATTTGCCGGGGCGTAAGGTGGAACACCCGCTTGCAATAGCGCTCCAACTGCGCCACGGAGATACCGGCAATGCGCGTCAGCTCCCCGAGGGTGACACGGCGGTTGAAGTGAGCGCGGATATGTTCGTCTACCGCCGCCAGGCGTTGGTAGGCAGGGTGGGTCTGGCTGGCCGACTGCAGGTCGAGCGAAATGCCGGCCAGGCCGATGATCGCGCCGCCAGCGTTATACAGCGGCCATTTGTGCGTCAGGCACCAGCCCGGTTCGCGGCTGCCGTAAAGGTGCAGCTCAAGCTGGTCCTCCAGCACCAGACCCTGCTGCAGCACACGCCGGTCCTGCTCGGTATAGCCCGGCCCCAGTTGCGCCGGGAATACCTCGGCGCTGGTCTTGCCCAGCAGCGGCTGCAGTTGCCGCAGGCCGCAGCGCTGCACCAGGGTGCGGTTGGCGAGCACGTAGCGGGCCTCGATGTCCTTGATGAAAAACGCCGCGTTGGGGATCACATCCAGCAACGGCAACAGCTGCGCCGCGCCTGTCAGCAACTGCTCGATGCTGTGGGGGCGACTGCCCTGCAAGAGACTCGCAAACACGTGCTGCACCATGATCTTCATCGCCCGTTTCTGACCCCGACGCCGAGCAGATTGCCCCATGCCCGGGACCCTGTCGAGCGCTGCAAACTGTGCTGAATTCGTCATCCATCCCGGCGCAAACCATCAATCGTCGCCCGCTTAGGGGGTTCACGATAGCGCCATTGCCTACCTGGTGCGCCTGGAAAGCGACGACGATAAAAGCGAAGCCGTCAGTGACGATCACTACAGCACCCCACCCTCTTTAGCCACTCACTCTGCGGCCACTCACTGATGGAGCCTTGCATGAAACGCCTGCACGTTATCGACTCCCACACCGGCGGCGAACCCACACGCCTGATCATGAATGGCTTTCCTGCGCTGACCGGCGACACCATGGCCGCTCAACTCGACGACCTGCGCAGCCACCATGATCAATGGCGCCGCGCCTGCCTGCTGGAACCGCGCGGCAACGACGTGCTGGTGGGGGCGCTGTATTGCGCGCCGGTCACCCCGGGCGCGACCTGCGGCGTGATCTTCTTCAACAACGCCGGTTATCTGGGCATGTGCGGCCACGGCACCCTCGGCCTGGTTGCCTCGCTGCACTACCTGGGGCTGATCGCGCCGGGCGTGCACACCCT
>NZ_CVTX01000008.1:0-9223 GCF_900005715.1 Pseudomonas sp. 34 E 7 | reverse complement strand
CGGGCCGTCGGTCTGCCCCAGGTGCACGCCCACGCCCAGGCGCGCGGCCAGTTCGGCGTCATCGTTGATGATCAATTGGGTCGTGTAGCGCGAGCACAGTTCCCGCAGCTTTTCGGCCTCTCGCAGGCGGCGCGCTTCGTCGCTGCTTTTGTCGCGGTACTGCAACAACGTCACGCCACCGTCCAGCGCCGCTTCGACGTAGGCGAGAAATTTGCCGGCCAACAGTTGGCTGTCGGTGATGGCGTAAAGGCCACGTAGTTTCATCGGGCAGGCCTCTCGGTATTAAGAGCAGAAATCCAGCGGCAGACGGCGAGGCACGAACTGGCCCTGGCCGAGTCGTTCGGCGTCACGCAGGGTGCGCCAGGTGTAGTCGAGCGCCGACTGCACGGCGCTCACCAACCCTTCGCCCTGGGCGATTCGCCCGGCAAGGGTGCTGGCCAGCGTGCACCCCGAGCCGTGATAGCTGCCGGGCAAGCGCTGGCACGTAAAGGTATGGCGGCTGCCGTCGCGGCTGTACAGGCGATTGTGCACTTGCTGCTCATCGCCGTGGCCGCCAGTGATCAGCAGGTGCTTGACGTAGGGCAACAGCTTCTCGGCGCATGCGTCGGCGCTGCCGTCGGGCAGTTCGGCGAGAATGCGCGCTTCAGGCAGGTTGGGCGTGGCGATCAGTGCCAGGGGCAACAGTCGCTCGCGCATCGCATAGCCGACGTCATCCCTGCCCAGGCTGCCGCCGCCGCCGGCACGCAGCACCGGGTCGCACACCACCGGCAGGTGCGGGTGCGCCTGCAGCAGTTCGATCACGGTGTCGACCATGGCGGTAGACCCCAGCATGCCCAGCTTGACCGCCGCGACTTCGGAGTCGCCGAGCACGGCATTGGCCTGGGCCAGCACCCACTCGCGGTCGAGCACACGAAAGTCACTGACATTGACGGTGTTCTGCACGGTCAGCGCGGTGACGGCCGTAGCAGCGTGGCAGCCCTGGGCGAGCAGGGCTTCGATATCGGCCTGCAAGCCGGCGCCACCACTGGGATCATGGCCGGAGAGACAGAGAACAACGGGGCGAGAGCTGTAGATATTCATGGTGCGCGAGCTTACCACCAAACGCTTTTTGCGTGGCCGTCCGGCGATAGCTGAATGTTGCCTTGCGCCAAGACGTTTCGGGCGGCTGACAATTGTCATCAAATGCGCTGGAAGCCACGTCCCAGGGCCGTCCGAAAATACTTCCAATGGTGTCTAATGGCCTTTACCGGCTATGCTAGAGTTCATTCAAACAACTTTCTGTATTGCCGGTGTACGTCTTCTCAAAAGGAATGGAGGAGCTTTTTGCCTTAACCGGCCAGGCCACGCTGGGGCTCTATGCGCTATTTGCTGATTTTATTATTGTGCGGGTTGCCGCTGTTGGCGGGCGCCGTCGAGTTCAATCAGAGCACACGAAGCCTGCCATTGGGCCGGGTCATGCAAGTGCTCGAAGACCCAACCGGCGCCCTCACCATTGCTGACGTCAGCTCGCCTGCCTACGCCGCCCAATTCAGGACCCATGACAAACCCACCCTCAATGCCGGTTATTCGCACTCGGTGTTCTGGCTGAAGGTCAACCTGCATTACACCGCCGTTGACCCGCGCTCCCCGCGTACCTGGTTTCTGGAACTGGCTTACCCGCCGCTCAATCGCCTGGATCTGTACCAGAACGATGGCACCGGCAATTATCGTCTCACCACCCGCACCGGCAGCGCGTTACCGTTTTCCAGCCGCGAGGTGCGCCAGAGCAACTACCTGTTCAAGCTCAACTTCGTGCCTGACCAGCGGCAGACGGTCTACCTGCGCCTGCAAAGCCAGGGCTCGATCCAGGCGCCGTTGACCCTCTGGTCCGGCACCGCCTATCTGGAAGAGCAGCCGCTGCGCTTGTATGTGCTGGGCGCTATCTACGGCGTATTGCTGGGCATGCTGATTTACAACCTGTTCATTTATTTGAGCGTGCGCGACACCAGCTACCTCTATTACATCCTCTACATCGCTTCGTTTGGCCTGTACCAACTGTCGGTCAATGGCGTGGCGGTGGAATACTTCTGGCCGAACAATCCGTGGTGGGCGAATGCGGCGGTGCCGTTTCTGATCGGCGCGGCCGCCTTGTTCGGCAGCCTGTTCGCGCGCAGTTTCCTGCACACCGCGCAGCACAGCCGCTGGCTCGACCGCATCCTGCTGGCGCTGGCGGCCTGTGGTGGGGTGGTCATGGCGCTGGCGCTGCTGACCAGCTACGCGGTCGCCCTGCGCCTGGCCACCGGCCTGGCATTGGTGTTTACCGTGACCATCTTCGTGACCGCGATCAAGGCCTGGTATTGCGGCCAGCGCATGGCGCGTTATTTCATCATTGCCTGGTCGGCGTTTTTACTCGGCGGGGTGATCAATACGCTGATGGTGCTGGGCTACTTGCCCAACGTATTTCTCACGATGTATGCCAGCCAGATCGGCTCGGCCATCGAAGTGGCGCTGCTGTCCCTGGCCCTGGCCGACCGCATCAACGGCATGCGCGAGCAGCAGGCGCAGATCCTGTTCGACGCCAGCCAGAAGCTCGAAGTGCTCAACCAGCAACTGGCCCGCAGCAATCGGCTCAAGGATGAATTCCTCGCTACCTTGACCCATGAGTTACGCACGCCGATGAACGGCGTCATCGGCTCCCTTGAACTGATGCAGACCGAACCCCTGGGCGATGACCTGGCGCAGTACCAGCAAGCCGCCGCCGGTTCGGCGCGGGACATGATGCGCATGGTCAACGGCATTCTCACCCTGACCGAGTTGCAGGCCGGCCGCCTGGTTGCCCGGCCCCAGGTGTTCGGCCTGCGCGGCGCGCTGGAAACCTTGCGCCAACAGTTCACCCCCAGCGCCCAGGCCAAGGGCCTGGAGTTTTCCATTGACGTCGCCGATACCGTGCCGGACCGCGTGATCGGCGACGCCGACAAACTGATCCAGTGCCTGGACTGCCTGCTGGACAACGCCTTCAAATTCACCCACCACGGTGCGGTGCGCCTGCGCGTGGTAGGCCTGCCCCAAGCCGATGGCAGCTTGCACCTGAGCTTTATCGTGACCGACACCGGGATCGGCTTCGCCTTCCTTGACGAAGCCACGCTGTACCAGCGCTTCTTCCAGCTCGATGGGTCGATGACCCGCGAATATGGCGGGCTGGGCATTGGCCTGGCGATTTGCCGGCAGTTGATCGAGCTGGTGGGCGGGCGCCTCACCCATCATTCGGAGCCACGCAAGGGCAGTCGCTTCCAACTGGAAGTGGACGTCAAGCCAATGCCGCCGGAGCCCAAGCCGGCCGCGCAATCGATGCCTGCACAACGCGCGCCGCAGGATTGCACGGTGCTGCTGGTGGACGACAACAGCGTGGTGCAACTGGCGGTGCGCGGCATGCTGCTCAAACTGGGGTATCGGGTCAAAGCCGTGGATGGGGGGCCGGCTGCACTGACGGCGCTGCAGGAGAGCAGGTTTGATGCGGTGGTGCTGGATGTGCCTGAGGGCGGCTTCTCGTTGTGCTGTCAGATTCGTGCCTTGCCGGGCTGCGGTGAGTTACCGGTGATCGGCATGAGCACTGCACTTAATGTCACAGATCGCGAGCGCTGCCATGGCATCGGCATGAGCGAGCACCTGGCCAAACCGGTACGGTTCGAGGCCTTGCAGGCCGCGTTGGAGCGTCTCGTACTGTGTCCGAAAGAGGGCGAAAGCGCCGTGCATTCGGCGCGTATGCCACTTTTTTAACCTGAGTGACGGTGCTTAACTGAAAATCAGGCCTCGATATCACGTGGCCTTTTTCCAGGAGGCCCGTCATGAATCCGCACCGGTTTGCCGAAACCCACGACGTCACCAACCAGCCACCGTCCCTGGACGGCACCAACCTGTATCGCATCGACCTGCCCCTGCAGGAGTGGGCGCGTCGCTTTGGCGCCGGCTGGGCCGAGTCGCGTATCGATGCCTATGGTGCGTTGGCCGGCGGGCCGTTGATGGAGGCCGGCTTCCTGGCCAATCAGAACAAGCCGGTGTTCAGCAGCCATGACCGTTATGGTCACCGGATTGACCTGGTGGAGTTTCACCCCGCCTACCACGAACTGATGCGCACCGCCGTCGAACATGGGCTGCCGTCGCTGCCGTGGACCGATCCGCAATCCGGCGCCCACGTGGCCCGCGCCGCCATGACCTACTTGCACACCCAGGCCGAAGCCGGCAGCGGCTGCCCGCTGACCATGACCTTCGCCTGCGTCCCGGCCCTGCAGTTGCAGCCAGACCTGGCTGAGCTGTGGCTGCCGAAGATCCTCTCGACCCAATACGACCCGCGCAACCTCGGCATTGCTCACAAAGGCGGTGCCACAATCGGCATGGCCATGACCGAAAAACAGGGTGGCACTGATGTGCGCGCCAACACCACCCGCGCCTACCCGGTGGGCGCGGGCGGCCCGGGGCAGGCCTATGAACTGGTCGGCCACAAATGGTTCTGCTCGGCGCCGATGTGTGACGGCTTCCTCACCCTGGCCCAGACCGACAAGGGCCTGACCTGTTTCCTGCTGCCCCGGCATCGCCCGGATGACACACGCAACGAGTTCTACATCCAGCGTTTGAAAAACAAACTCGGCAACTGCTCCAACGCCTCCAGTGAAGTGGAGTTCCGTGGCGCCCTGGCCTGGATGATCGGTGACGAGGGGCGCGGCGTGCCGACCATTATCGAGATGGTCGCCATGACCCGCTTCGATTGCATGGTCGGTTCCAGCGCGCTGATGCGCCAGGCATTGACCCAGGCCAGCCATCACTGCGCCCATCGTTCGGTCGGTGGCCGCGTGCTGAGCGAACAACCACTGATGCAGAACGTGCTCGCTGACCTCGCCCTGGAAAGCGAAGCGGCCCTGGCCTTGAGCCTGCGCATGGGGCGGGCGCTGGATCACCTGGGCAATGAACAGGAGGCCAAATTCGCCCGGCTGGTGACGGCGGTGGGCAAGTATTGGATCTGCAAACGGGCGCCGGCCATGATCAATGAGGCCGCTGAATGCATGGGCGGCGCCGGCTATGTCGAGGACAGCATCCTGCCGCGTCTGTACCGTGAGGCACCGGTGAATTCGACGTGGGAAGGTTCCGGCAACGTGCAATGCCTGGACGTGCTGCGGGCATTGTCCAAGGAACCCGGTGTGCTGGAGGCGTTGTTCGTCGAGCTGGGCGACGGGCATGGCGACCGGCAATTGGCGCGACACATAGAGCGGTTGAAGTCAGCGTTTATGGACACCCAGGATATCCAATACCGCGCCCGTCAGCTCACCGAGGATATCGCCCTGGCGTTGCAGGCCAAGCTGCTGCTGGAGGCCGGTAATGCGGCGGTCAGCGATGGGTTTGTGGTCAGTCGGTTGGGAGAGTCGTCGGGCCGGGTCTACGGCGCCCTGCCGCGTGGGGTGGATGTGGAAGCGCTGGTCCATCGATCCACACCCCATCCCGCTGACTAAACACATTCAAGTGTGGGAGGGGGCTTGCCCCAGATAGCGGTGTGTCAGCCACTACATCTGATGGCTGATACTCAGCCATCGGGGGCAAGCCCCCTCCCACATTTTAAAGAGCATTCCAATCCGACTGTTTCAGTGGAGCCTGGATACAGGCAAGATAAAGGCCTGCAAGTCCAGAACACAGGATGCTTACCGTGACCGAAGCTTTTGTTGTCGTTCAAACCGCTGAAGAGGCCGTGGATCGGCTGGCGGCCCTGCATGAGCGTGCGACTGGCGCGCTTAATCAAGCCCTCAAGCAATACCTCAAGGATCGCGTCGAACCCGACGCCGAACAACGCGCGCAGTTTCGCTACCCGGAACTGCGCCTGACCTACCACTGCCACGGCGAAGTCCCACAGACCACCCGGGCCTATGCCAAGGTGCAATTGCCGGGTACCTACAGCGTTACCGTCACCCATCCGGCGGCGTTCCGTAAGTACCTGCTGGAGCAACTGGTACCGCTGATGCACGACTTCACCGTGACGGTGGAAGTGGGCGTCAGCCAGCAGAACATTCCGTACCCGTACGTGGTGGAGCAGGGCGACGAACTGGCCGGCTCCGGCGTGACCGCCGCGACCCTGGCCCGCGTGTTCCCCAGCACCGACTTGTCCGCCGCCACCGATGGCATCGCCGACGGTCTCTATGACTGGGAAAACACCGACCCGCTGCCCCTGGCCCTGTTCGACGCGGCGCGTGTGGACTTCTCCCTGCGCCGCCTGGTGCACTACACCGGCAGCGACTGGCGCCATGTGCAACCGTGGATTCTGTTGACCAACTACCATCGCTACGTTGACCAGTTCATCCTGCATGGCCTGGAGCAACTGCGCAGCGACCCACGCTTTATCCGCATGGTGCTGCCGGGCAACGTGGTGATCGACAAGAGCATGGACCATGGCGAAGCGTCGGCGATTGCTGCGGGCGTGGTCTGGCACCGCTACCAGATGCCGGCCTATCACCTGCAGGCCACTGATGGCCATGGCGTGACCCTGGTGAATATCGGCGTGGGCCCGTCCAACGCCAAGAACATCACCGACCACCTGGCCGTGCTGCGCCCGCATTGCTGGCTGATGATCGGGCACTGCGGCGGCCTGCGCCAATCCCAGACCATCGGCGACTACGTCCTGGCCCACGCCTATATGCGTCGCGACGGGATTCTCGACCGCGTGGTTCCGCCGAACATTCCGATCCCGGCCCTGGCCGAGGTGCAACTGGCGCTTCAGCAAGCGGCGGCGAACGTCACCGGCGAAAAAGGCGAAGAGCTGAAAAAACGCCTGCGCACCGGCACCGTATTGACCTACGACGACCGCAACTGGGAACTGCGCTGGGCCCAGGAACGACCGCTGATCAACCTGTCCCGCGCCGTGGCGGTGGACATGGAAAGCGGCACCATCGCCGCCCAGGGCTACCGTTTGCGGGTGCCGTACGGCACGTTGTTGTGTGTGTCGGACAAGCCGCTGCACAGCGAGATCAAGTTGCCGGGTTCGGCCAACGCGTTCTACGAGCGCGCCGTCAGCCAGCACTTGAAGATCGGCATCGAAGCCGTCGACCTGCTGCGTACCGAACTCAACTCGCTGCACTCGCGCAAACTGCGCAGCTTCGACGAGCCGCCGTTCCGCTAAGCGGTGGGGATGGTCATTTAGCGGTCAGGCCACTAGCATTGTGGGTCCTGACCGTTAGATGTTCCCTTGCCATGTCCCGTCCCACCCGTCCCGATGCGCGCCGCCCCGGCGTGAAACCCCCGCATGCAGGCCCGCGCCGTGTCGCCAAGGCGCCGCCGGCCGAGCCAAAGCTGATCCTGTTCAACAAGCCTTTCGATGTGCTGACCCAGTTCAGTGACGAAGGCGGGCGCGCGACCCTCAAGGACTTTATCGATATCCCCGGCATCTACCCGGCCGGCCGCCTGGACCGTGACAGCGAAGGCCTGTTGTTGCTGACCAATGATGGCCAGTTGCAAGCGCGCATTGCCGATCCCAAACACAAACTGGCAAAAACCTACTGGGTGCAAGTCGAAGGCGAACCGACCGAAGCACAACTGCAACGCCTGCGCGACGGCGTGGAGCTCAACGACGGCATGACCTTGCCCGCCGAGGCACGGCAGTTGGAAGAGCCC
Source organism: Pseudomonas sp. 34 E 7 (assembly GCF_900005715.1). Taxonomy (NCBI): domain Bacteria; kingdom Pseudomonadati; phylum Pseudomonadota; class Gammaproteobacteria; order Pseudomonadales; family Pseudomonadaceae; genus Pseudomonas; species Pseudomonas sp. 34 E 7. The sequence goes on along the minus strand of NZ_CVTX01000008.1, from coordinate 1,597 downwards.
GCGTTATGGCCGCGCAACCCGCCCGTGCGTTTTCGCAAAAGTGTGCCGACTCATTGGTTGGAATTGGTCATACGTGAAGGGCGCAATCGCCAGGTGCGGCGCATGACCGCGGCGGTGGGCTTGCCGACGTTGCGCCTGGTGCGCGTGCGGATTGGTGACTGGTCTATCGACGGCCTCGATCAGGGCCAATGGAAGGCCGTGCCGGCACGTTTATAAGGCGCCGGACTCTATCAGCCCGATCACCACGCTCTTGATGATGAACGCGGCCACGCCCAGGCCCAGCACAAAAAACAGAATGAACGAGCCAAAGCGCCCGGCCTTGGATTTCTTCGCCAGGTCCCAGACGATAAAGCCCATGAAAATAATCAGGACAGTGACCAGGCCGGTCATCATCCATTCTTCGAACAGGGCGGGGTCGATGTTGTTCATGGGGCTTCCTACTAAGGCAGGCGGGAAGTATACGGCAGCGTCACAGGCGCAACATTGACCTGGGTCGAAACACAATCCAAATGTAGGAGCGAGCTTGCTCGCGAAAAACGTCAACGATACCGCGTGCTTTCTGAATGAGCGCGGTGCCTGTGAGTTTTTCGCGAGCAAGCTCGCTCCTACAACAAGCAAGCCCCTCGAACTTCGTTGTTCTCAGGTGCGCAAGTGGGTCAATGGCAGTTCGGTGCTGTTGAGCACCTGGTTCAGCACAAAGCTGGAGCGCACGCTGGTCACGCCTTCAATCCGGGTCAGGTGCCCCAGCAGCAGCTTCTGATAATGGTCCATGTCCGGCACCACCACCTTCAACTGATAGTCGGCGTCCATCCCGGTCACCAGGCTGCATTCCAGGACCTGGGGCAAGGTACGGATGGCCGCTTCGAAATTCTCGAAACGTTCCGGCGTATGCCGGTCCATGCCGATCAGCACATAGGCCGTCAGGCTCAGGCCGAGCATCTTGCGGTCGAGCAACGCCACCTGGCGGGCGATGTAGCCGTCGTCTTCCAATTGCTTGACCCGGCGCGAGCAGGGCGAAGGCGACAGGCCGATACGCTCAGCCAGCTCCTGGTTGGAGATCCTCGCGTCGCGCTGCAATTCCGCCAGAATACTCAGGTCGTATCGGTCAAGCTTGCTCATTGGGTTGGCCTTTGTCGTAACTATTGCGGTTAATTATCCATGAAGGGTTAAAAATTGCGCAAGCACTGTTTATTGACGCAATCTTCGCAATCATCCGTCGGGCGCAGGCCTGTATCTTTATCAACAGAATCACCGCCTGGACAACAGTCCACTGCAGCGCGCCCAATCAGGCCCGCTGCGGCCGCCACCCCAGCAGGGTTGAGCCGGCCTCCAGGCTGCACACTGTCCACCAGACGGCGTGAGGTGAGCCAACGTCAAAAGCGTTGAGCCAGGACGAAATTCTCAAGGGGTGGCCGACGGGTCACCCCTTTTCTTTTGCGTTCAAGAAAATAGTGCTGGTGACTGATAACCTGTCTCAGAACCGGGCGAGGCTTTCCCAGTCTCATGAACAAGCCCTAACCCGCAGTGAGGAAAAGCATGAAGCGCATCTGGCGTATGGCAGGTGTTGGTTTGCTGGTGGTCAGCGTCGGCACGCAGG
>NZ_CVTX01000003.1:0-1600 GCF_900005715.1 Pseudomonas sp. 34 E 7 | reverse complement strand
TGGAGTCGCGCCAGCTCGGTTGCGCTGGCCCGGACTTCACGGCATTGCGAAACAACGTCCACTGAACACCGAAGGCATTGCCCTGGGCGTCCTGGAGGTTGGCGGTGACGTACCACCATTCGATGCGAAAGCCTGGATGTGGGCCGTGGTCCTCGGGGAACGCGAACACTTTGCCGGGCACCACCTGGACGAAGTCGGCGGCATCGCTGCCAAGACCGGCAAAGCTTTCCTGGGGTGCGGGGGCTTTATCGCATGCGCTCAGCAGCAGCAACAGCGCCAGCCCCAACGCTTTAATCTTCATGGGCAAACGTCCTCAACAAATCCGCCGGGCGGCTGCGGTACAGCTGCCACAATGGCCAGGCCGACGCCAGCAGCGTGGCAAGCATCGCCAGGCCCATCAACTGCGCCAGCTGCCCGGGGAACACCTGCAATGGCAGGCGCCAGCCAAAGGCTTGCACGTTGATCACTGCATCCAGGCACCACGCCAGCAGCAGCCCCAGGGGCAACGCCAGCACCAGGGTAAGCACCGCCAGCAGCCAGGTCTGGCCCAGGTTGAGCAGCATCAGTTGGCGGCGCGTGACCCCCAGTGCCCACAACGGCGCCAGTTGGCCGAGGCGACTCTGGCTCTGGGTCAACAGGCTGATGAACAGCGCCACACCCGCCACGCCAAGGGTCAGGCTGTTCAACGCGGCGGTGGCGGCGAAGGTGCGCTCGAAGACCTGGCTGGACCACCCCTTCAGTTGCTGTTGATCGATGATGCGGCTGTCTTCCAGGTCGAACTCACGCTGCACATCCCGCACCAGCGGCGGCACATCCTGGGGTGCCACGCGCAGGTTGAAACGCACCGGTGACAGCGTCGGCCAATGCGCCAGCAAGTGCTTGGCGTTGACCAATAGATGGCCCTTGGGGTTGCCGTAGTCGGCGTAGATGCCGACGATTGTCGGTGCCCATGGGCCCTGGGGCGTGGGGAATTGAATGGTGTCGCCCAGGCGCACGTTCAAGCGTCGCGCCAATTGCTCGCTGAGCATCACGCTGTCGTCCTGCAGCAAGCGGTCCCAGGGTGCGCTGGCCGCCTCCAGCAGCGGCCAGTGCTGGCGATAGGTGGGGTCGTCGACCACGCCGAACACCTCCGCCGGCCAGCCCTGCAACTGCACCGCGACTTGCCAGCCGGGCAGCACCGCGCGCACCCGTGGTTGTTGCGCCAGCCAGGTTTGCAAGTGCTGCGCCTGGGCCGGATTTTGCGGGTTGAGGTACAGCTCGGCGGTGAGACGCTGCTCCAGCCAGTTATTGAACGTGCTGCGAAACCCCGACGTCATGGAGCCCGCACCGATATTCGCCGCCAGGGCCAGCAACAATGCCATCAGGGCCAGACTCAGGGCCGGCAATTGCTGACGGCAGTCGGCGAGAAACCATTGGCCCAGCACCGAACGGCTGCGTCCCAGCACGCCCTTCAACACCCCATTGAGCAGCACCGGCAGGCCGAGTGCGGCGCCCAGCAGCAAGGCCGCCATCAGCACGAACCCGGCGGTCAGGCTGTTGCCCCAGACCAGCGCCAGCAGCGCAACGACCAGCGCCACGCCCGCCACCCAGCCCTGGCGTC
>NZ_CVTX01000159.1:35998-49800 GCF_900005715.1 Pseudomonas sp. 34 E 7 | reverse complement strand
GACGCTGACGCCATCGACCGTGGCTGGCAACTGGTGCAGCGCGGCGTTTGGTTGTGGCTGCTGATCCTGTGCGCGGGGGCGCAATTTTATGCTTGAACATGGTGGTCGGCTGCGTAAGGCCGCAATTGAATACGGGATTGCCGAAGCGGATTGGCTCGATTTGTCCACTGGCCTGGCGCCCTGGCCGTGGCCGATCCCGGAGATTCCTGCGCGCGCCTGGGCGCGGTTACCCGAAGCCGATGACGGCCTGGAGAAAGTGGCCAGCGACTACTACGGCGCCGCCCAAGCGTTGCCGGTGCCAGGCTCCCAGGCCGCGATCCAGTTACTGCCGCGCCTGCGCCGTTCGGGCAAGGTCGGGGTGCTGTCGCCGTGTTATGCCGAGCACGCCGAGGCCTGGCGGCGTGCCGGTTATGTCGTACGCGAAGTGCAGGAGCAGGAAGTCGACTTCTTTCTCGACGGCCTCGACGTGCTGGTGGTGGTCAACCCCAATAACCCCACCGGCTTGAACCTGGCCCCTGAGCGCCTGCTCGACTGGCACGCGCGGCTGGCCCAGCGCGGCGGCTGGCTGGTGGTGGACGAGGCCTTCATGGATGTTACCCCGCACTTGAGCCTGGCCAGCCACACCCATCAGGTCGGCTTGATCGTGTTGCGCTCGTTTGGCAAGTTCTTCGGCCTGGCCGGGGTGCGCCTGGGTTTTGTGCTGGCCGAGCGCAAGTTGCTCAGGTTGTTGGCCGAACAGGTCGGGCCTTGGGCGGTCAGCGGGCCGACCCGGGTGATTGGCCAGCATTGCCTGAGCGACAGCGCCGGGCATGTCCGCCAGCGCACCCGTTGCCTTGAGACCGGCCAGCGTTTGTTCGACCTGCTGCAGCGCCAGGGCTTTGAACCCCACGGGGGCTGCGCCCTGTTCCAGTGGCTGATCACACCGCACGCCGAACGCTTGCACGAATTCATGGCCCAGCGCGGCATCCTGCTGCGCCTGTTCGTGCACAACAGCAGCGTGCGTTTCGGCCTGCCCGGCAGCGAGGCCGATTGGCAGCGGCTCGAGACGGCCCTGGCCGCCTATAAGGAAGTGACATGACCACGCTGATGGTGCAGGGCACCACCTCCGATGCCGGTAAAAGCACGCTGGTGACCGCGCTGTGTCGCTGGCTGGTGCGCCAGGGGGTTCCGGTCGCACCGTTCAAGCCACAGAACATGGCGCTCAACAGCGCGGTGACCGCCGAAGGTGGCGAGATCGGCCGCGCCCAGGCCGTGCAGGCTCAGGCCGCCCACCTGGCGCCCCACACCGACATGAACCCGGTGTTGCTCAAGCCCAACAGCGACACCGGCTCCCAAGTGATCATCCATGGCCGCGCCGTGACCAGCATGAACGCGGTCGCCTACCACGACTACAAGGCCATCGCGATGCAGGCGGTGCTGGCCTCCCATACCCGGTTGAGCCAGGCCTATGCGGTGGTCATGGTCGAAGGCGCGGGCTCGCCGGCCGAAATCAACCTGCGCGCCAATGACATCGCCAATATGGGCTTCGCCGAGGCCGTGGACTGCCCGGTGCTGTTGATCGCCGATATCAATCGCGGCGGGGTGTTCGCCCATCTGGTCGGCACCCTGGAGTTGTTGTCCCCCAGCGAGCAGGCACGGGTCCAGGGGTTCATCATTAACCGTTTTCGCGGTGATATCGCGCTGCTGCAACCGGGGCTCGATTGGCTGGAGGCGCGCACCGGCAAGCCGGTGGTGGGCGTGCTGCCCTATGTGATGGACCTGCACCTGGAGGCCGAGGACGGTATCGATCAGCGCCAGATCGACAAGGCTGCCCAGGTGCTCAAGGTGGTGGTGCCGGTGCTGCCGCGCATCAGCAACCACACGGATTTCGATCCGCTGCGCCTGCATCCCCAGGTGGACCTGCAATTCGTCGGGCCGGGTCAGCCGATCCCGGCAGCCGACCTGATCATCCTGCCGGGGTCGAAAAGTGTGCGCAGTGATCTGGCGTATTTGCGTGCCAATGGCTGGGATACGGCCGTGGCGCGGCATTTGCGTTATGGCGGCAAGGTGCTGGGCATTTGTGGCGGGTTGCAGATGCTCGGCGAGCAGGTGCATGACCCGCTCGGTCTGGAAGGAGCCGCCGGCTCCAGCGACGGGTTGGGGCTGCTGGCGTTCAGTACCACGCTTGCGCAGGAGAAGCAGCTGCGCAATGTGCGCGGACGGTTGCTGCTGGAGGATGCCGAGGTCAGTGGGTATGAGATCCATGCGGGGGTGACGAGCGGCGGGGCGCTTTCGAATGCCGCTGTGCGGCTTGATGATGGGCGCAGTGACGGTGCGCAGAGTGCCGATGGGCAGATTCTCGGGACGTACCTGCATGGCTTGTTCGAAACCCCGGCCGCGTGCAGTGCGTTGTTGCGCTGGGCGGGGTTGCAGGAGGTGCAGGAAGTGGATTATCACGCGCTGCGTGAGCGGGATATCGAGCGGTTGGCGGATTTGGTGGAGCACCATCTGGATACGGACTTGTTGCGCAGACTGTGCGGGCTTTGACGGTGTGTACGCGGACAGAATGTGGGAGGGGGCTTGCTCCCGATGGCGGCCTCTGGGCCGACCAGGATGTTGGATTGGACCGAGTACATATCCGTTTCTGCGGTAACGGCTGCTTAGGGTTCCGCCCTTACGGCGGCTCACTTTTGAAAAGCGCAAAAGTAAGCAAAACGCTCTTGCCCCACCACTCGGCACCTCGCTTAGGCTCGGTGTGCCAGCGTGGTTTAACGGGGCGCCTAAGATCAAGATCAAGAGCGACTCGCTGCGCATCGTGGTTAGGGTTGGGTGCTACTGAGTTGTGTAGACGGCCGCGGACTAAATGTGGGAGGGGCGGTGCGACGATTCGACTTGCCCCCGATAGCGGTGGGTCAGTTATCGAAGTTTTCACTGTTACTCCCTCATCGGGGGCAAGTCGAATCGTCGCACCGCCCCTCCCACATTGTTCGGTGGCGGCCTCAGCCGGTCGGCGGGCCTTGGAAGGTATGTGCTTATGCATCAATTAATTCTCGGCGGCGCTCGCTCGGGCAAGAGTCGGCTGGCCGAAAAGCTCGCCGGCGACAGCGGGCTGTCTGTGATTTATATCGCCACCAGCCAACCGCTGGACGGTGAGATGAATCAGCGCGTTGCCTTGCATCGCGAACGGCGTCCGGAGCATTGGGGGTTGATCGAAGAACCCGTCGAGCTGGCGCGTGTGCTGCGTGAAAACGCCGCTGCCGGCCATTGCCTGTTGGTCGACTGCCTGACTTTGTGGCTGACCAATCTGTTGATGCTCGAGGATGCCGAGCGCCTGGCGTTCGAGCGCGATCAGTTGCTGCAAACCCTGGCGTCGCTGCCGGGTGAAATCATTTTTGTCAGCAACGAGACCGGACTGGGTGTCGTGCCGCTGGGCGAATTGACTCGCCGTTATGTGGATGAAGCCGGTTGGCTGCATCAAGCCTTGGCCGAGCGGTGTCAGCGTGTGGTGCTGACGGTGGCCGGCCTGCCCCTGACTTTGAAAGGTACTGCGTTATGACCGATTCCTGGTGGCTCAACCCCTGCAAGGCCATCGATGCTTCTGCGCAGGAACAGGCGCGGGACCGTCAGCAGCAGTTGACCAAGCCCGCCGGTTCCCTCGGCCAGTTGGAAGCGCTGGCGGTGCAATTGGCCGGTTTGCAGGGCCGGGTCAAGCCCTCGGTGGATCAACTGTGGATCGCGATTTTTGCCGGCGACCACGGCGTGGTCGCGGAAGGCGTGTCGGCGTTTCCCCAGGAAGTGACCGGGCAGATGCTGCACAACTTTGTCACCGGTGGCGCGGCCATCAGCGTGTTGGCCCGGCAACTGGACGCGCAGTTGGAGGTGGTCGATCTCGGCACGGTGACGCCCTCCCTGGCGTTGCCCGGCGTGCGTCACCTGAATATCGGCGCGGGCACGGCCAACTTCGTCAACGGCCCGGCGATGACCCAGGCTCAGGGCAATCAGGCCCTGCAGGCCGGGCGAGACAGCGCACACCGCGCCCTGGAAAACGGCGCACAGCTGTTTATCGGTGGCGAGATGGGCATCGGCAACACCACCGCCGCCAGTGCGTTGGCCTGTGCGCTGCTCGATTGCCCGGTGAGTGACCTGACCGGGCCGGGCACGGGTTTGAATGCCCAGGGTGTCAGTCATAAGGTGGCGGTCATCGAGCGCGGCCTGACACTGCACGGGGCCCAGCGCGACGACGCGCTGCAGACGCTGTTCAACCTTGGGGGCTTTGAAATCGCCGCGCTGGTCGGTGCCTATCTGGCCTGCGCCCAGGCGGGCATCGTGGTGCTGGTGGACGGGTTTATCTGCAGCGTCGCCGCACTGGTCGCCACGCGCCTGAACCCGGCCTGCCGCGAGTGGCTGGTGTTCGGCCACCGTGGCGCCGAGCCGGGCCATCGTCACGTGCTGCACAGTCTTGACGCGCAGCCTCTGCTCGAGCTGGGCCTGCGCCTGGGCGAAGGCAGCGGCGCGGCGTTGGCGGTACCGCTGTTGCGCCTGGCCTGTGCGCTGCACGGGCAGATGGCGACCTTCGCCGAAGCGGCGGTGGCGGACCGTCCCGCATGACGTTGCACCTGGATGTGCTGCGCCATGGCGAAACCGAATTGGGCGGCGGCCTGCGCGGTAGCCTGGATGACGCCCTGACAGCCAAAGGCTGGGAACAGATGCGCGCCGCAGTCGCAGGGCGGGGGCCGTGGGACCGGCTGATCAGTTCGCCGTTGCAACGCTGCGCGCGCTTTGCCCAGGAGCTGGGCGAGCGTCTCAACCTTCCGGTCAGCCTGGAAAAAGACCTGCAGGAGCTGCACTTCGGCGCCTGGGAAGGGCAGAGCGCGGCGGCGTTGATGGAAACCGATGCCGAGGGCCTGGGCTTGTTCTGGGCGGACCCCTACAGTTTTACGCCGCCGCAAGGTGAGCCGGTGGGCGCGTTTTCCGAGCGGGTGCTTGGTGCTGTCTCACGTCTGCGCCAGGCCCATGCCGGTGAGCGCGTGCTGTTGATCAGCCACGGTGGCGTGATGCGGCTGCTGTTGGCGCGCGCGCGGGGTTTGCCTCGAGAACAATTGCTGAATGTCGAAGTCGGCCATGGCGGGCTGTTCAACTTGCAAGTCGCGACCGATGGCACGTTGAAGGAAGGAGGCTGACCATGCTGCCATTCTGGATCGCCTTGCAGTTCCTAAGCAGCCTGCCGATTCGCCTGCCGGGCATGCCGCAACCTCAGGAACTGGGGCGTTCGTTGCTGTTTTATCCGCTGGTGGGCGTGCTGTTCGGCGTGCTGCTGTGGGGCCTGAACGCGTTGTTGACGGGCACGCCACTGTTGCTGCACGCCGCGCTGCTGTTGAGCGCCTGGGTGCTGCTCAGCGGCGGCCTGCACCTGGACGGCCTGGCCGACAGCGCCGACGCTTGGCTGGGTGGTTTTGGTGACCGTGAACGCACCCTCACTATCATGAAGGACCCACGCAGCGGGCCCATTGCCGTGGTCACCCTGGGCCTGGTGGTGCTGCTCAAGTTCACCGCGCTGGTGACGCTGATCGAGCAGCACAATGGTGCTGCGCTGATTCTCGCGCCGCTGATCGGCCGGGCGTCGATGCTGGCGCTGTTTCTCACTACGCGTTATGTGCGCGCGGGTGGATTGGGTCAGGCGCTGTCGGATCATTTACCCAGGGTTGTCGGCCAGCAGGTGCTGATCCTCAGTGGACTGGCCTGCATCCTGATCGGCGGGTTCAACGGGGGGCTGGCGGTATTGCTCGCCGCAGTGTGTTTTATCGGGTTGCGCCAGGTGATGGTCAAGCGCCTCGGTGGTACCACCGGCGATACTGCCGGCGCACTGCTGGAACTGCTGGAAACGGCGGTGCTGATTGGACTGGCGTTGTAACACTTTCTTGCATTTGCACAACTCCGGGTATATACACGCTCCATGCTTGCCTCCCAATGTTTATGCACCAACCTGCGACGCGCCGCCCGTGGCGTCAGCAGGCATTACGACGGCGCCCTCGACGGCTTCGGGATCAACGTTGCGCAGTATTCCTTGCTGTGCAACCTGCAACGTCTCGATCAGCCGAGCATTTCCAGCCTGGCCGAAGCGATGGGCCTGGACCGCAGCACCCTGGGGCGCAATCTGCGCGTCCTCGAAGGTGACGGCCTGGTGCGGTTGGTCGAGGGTGATGACCTGCGCAATCGCCTGGTGGTATTGACCGAGGCGGGCCAGCAGCGTTTGGCGGCGGCCCTGCCGGCATGGGAAGCGGCGCAACAGAAATTGATCGATCAGCTTGGCGCGCAAAAGCGCGAAACCCTGTTGGCCTTGCTGGATGAACTGGCCTGAACGGCGGTTTGTTCGGCTACAAGCGGGTATATACCCGCGACGGAGAATAAGAAATGACCTCGATGTGGCGCACGAGTGGCTGGGTTCTTTTGGGGAGTGCGCTGATCCTGGCGTTGTCGTTGGGCGTGCGGCATGGCTTTGGGCTATTCCTGGCGCCGATGAGCAGCGAATTCGGCTGGGGGCGTGAGACGTTCGCTTTTGCCATTGCCTTGCAGAACCTGATCTGGGGCCTGGCACAGCCGTTCACCGGGGCCTTGGCCGACCGCTTCGGCGCGACCAGGGCGGTGTTCGTCGGCGGTGTGTTGTACGCCGTGGGACTGGTGCTGATGGGCATGTCGGATTCGGCGTGGTCATTGTCCCTGAGTGCCGGGTTGCTGATTGGCATCGGCCTGTCCGGCACGTCGTTTTCAGTGATTCTCGGCGTGGTCGGCCGTGCCGTCGCACCGGAGAAACGCAGCATGGCCATGGGCATCGCCAGCGCCGCCGGCTCCTTTGGCCAGTTCGCCATGGTGCCTGGCACCCTCGGCTTGATTGGTTGGCTGGGCTGGTCGGCGGCGCTGCTGGCACTGGGCTTGATGGTGGCGTTGATCCTGCCGCTGGTGGCCATGCTCAAGGACAAACCGCTGCCGGTGACGCTCGGTCAACAAACCCTGCGCGAAGCGTTGAAGGAGGCGTGCTCCCATTCCGGGTTCTGGCTGCTGGCCTTCGGCTTTTTCGTCTGCGGATTCCAGGTGGTGTTTATCGGTGTGCATCTGCCGGCGTACCTGGTGGACCAGCATCTGCCGGCCACGGTGGGCACCACGGTGCTGGCCTTGATCGGCCTGTTCAATGTGTTCGGCACCTACACCGCCGGCTGGCTGGGTGGGCGCATGTCCAAGCCGCGTCTGCTCACCGGCCTGTACCTGCTGCGTGCGGTGGTGATCGGGCTGTTCCTGTGGGCGCCGGTCACCGAGGTCACGGCTTACCTGTTTGGCATGGCCATGGGCTTCCTCTGGTTGTCCACCGTACCGCTGACCAACGGCACGGTTGCCACCTTGTTTGGCGTGCGAAACCTTTCGATGTTGGGTGGGATTGTGTTCCTGTTCCATCAACTCGGCTCATTCCTCGGTGGCTGGTTGGGCGGGGTGGTCTATGATCGAACCGGTAGCTATGACTTGATCTGGCAGGTGGCAATTTTGCTCAGCCTGCTCGCGGCGGCCCTGAACTGGCCGGTGCGTGAGCGGCCGGTGGCGCGCATTCAGGCGCAAATGGAGGCGGCATGAGTGCAGCACTGCGGTGCGTGATCCTGGCGGTGGCGCTGGTGGTGTTGCTGTTGGCCTGGTGGGGCTGGCAGCAAGGCGGCCTGGCGTTGATGCAGTTGGGCATGGCGATCTGTTAAGTTCATTGTCTGAACCGAATCAAGGACCTTTGATATGTTGATGCGCTGGCTCGCTGTACCCGTCCTGATGGCTGCTGGCAGTGTGGCTCTGGCCGCCGGATGCCCGCCGTTGCTGGAGGGCCAATTGCCCAAGCTGCGGGCCAAGGAATCCATTGACCTGTGCCAGCGTTTTGCAGGCAAGCCTTTGGTGATCGTCAATACGGCGAGCTTCTGCGGCTTCGCTCCCCAATTCAAAGGCCTCGAAGCCTTGTATCAGCGCTATAAGGGCGAAGGGCTGGAGGTGATTGGCGTGCCTTCCGACGACTTTAAGCAGGAGGCCAAGACCGGTGAGGAAACCGCCAAGGTCTGCTACGTCAATTACGGCGTGACCTTCACCATGACCGAGCCGCAGAAGGTCAAGGGGCCGGACGCGGTGCACCTGTTCAAGAGCCTGGCGCAGCAGACCGACACGCCGCCGAAGTGGAATTTCTACAAGTACGTGGTGGATCGCCAAGGCAAGGTGATTGCCAATTTTTCCAGCCTGACCAAGCCTGACAGTCCCGAGCTGATCAAGGCGGTGGAGCAGGCGATCGCTTCCAAGCCCTGATAGCAAGTCATGATCGTTCCCACGCTCTGCGTGGGAATGCCGCCCGGGACGCTCCGCGTCCTGCTTTCAGGACAAGATCCGGCACTTGCGCAACGGTGACGCGGAGCGTCACAGGATGCATTCCCACGCGGAGCGTGGGAACGATCAATCACATACAGGATCGTCCATTAAAAAGCCCCGCCTCCTTTGCAGGAGGCGGGGCTTTTTTATACCGCGATGAATCAGAAGCGGTAGGTCATGCCCAGGCCGAAACCGTTGGCACTGTTCTCATACTTGGCGTTGTAGCTGGCCAGTTGGTTGGCGCGTGCAACCTTGACGTCCTCTTCCTTCAGGTAGGAGTAAGCCACGTCGATGGTCATGTTCGGCATGACCTCGTAGCCCAGGCCCAGACTGAAGATGGTGCGGTCGCCGGTAGGAATGCGCGGCGAGCGATCCGTGTTGTTGGTCGGCGACTGGTCGAACGTCAGGCCGGTACGCAGTACCACCTGCTTGGTCAGCTGGTACGAAGTACCCACGGCGTACGCCCAGGTGTCATGCCAGTTCTGGTCTTCCTTGATGGTGCTGACCAGGCCGGGGGCCAGCGCGCCACCCGCTCCGGCAGTCACGCCTTCGTTCTTGACGGTGATGTCTTTCAGGCGGCTCCAGCGGGTCCAGGTTGCACCGGCGTAGAGTTTCCACGCATCGGTCAGGTCCTGGGTCACCGACAGGTCGTAGGACTCAGGCGTGTCGATCTTCAGCGAGGCGTCGTAGCGATTGCTGCGCAGGAACGGGGAAGTCGCGGTCGGCGCGGTGACCTCGGTGTGGCCGTCCAGCTTGTAGCTGACCTTGGAGTGGTAGGTCAGGCCGACGCGGGTGGTATCGGTGGCTTGTACCAGCACGCCGATGTTGAAGCCCAGCGCGGTGTCGTCACCCTTGATCTTGATATTGGTGTCGGGGGCGCGAGGGTTCAGCGTCAGGTCCGATTCCAGGGTACCGGCAATGCGGTTGATGGTCGGGCCAAAACCCACGGAAACGCGATCGTTGAAGGCGTAGCTGACAGTCGGTTGCAAAGTGATGACTTTCACTTCGCTCTTGCTGCCAAAGCCACGGCCCTGGAAGCCGCTTTCGTAGTCAGTCACCAGGCCGAACGGCGCATAGACGCCGAAACCCACAGCCCACTGATCGTTGAGTTTATTGGTGTAGAAACCGAAAGGGACGGCGGTGAACGGCACCATATCGCCCTTGTTGCTGCCACTGGAGCGACCGCTGGTATTGCTCAGGTCAGTGGACGCATCGATGGCCGCGACACCGCCGGTCACCTGCTGGCCGCTCAGGCGAGCCATACCGGCAGGGTTGCCATACACAGTGCTTGCATCATCGGCAGAAGAAGAGCGACCCGCGAAACCAGTACCCATTCCGCTGACGCTCTGTTCGTTCAGGGCGAAGCCGCTGGCGAACAGTTGGGAGGAGGCCATGGCAACGGCGAGGCTAAGTGTGGTCTTGAGCATTACTTTTTTCATTATTAGAACTCCGTGTGATCACCGCTGCGGAAAGTATCAATAAATTTCACATCGCGCTATAGGCTGTAATGCAGGAGATAGAGCGGTTTTGTAGGACAATCCGACCAGATTTGCGGTTTTTTGGCGAATCTTGCAAATTGCCTGGTCAGAAGGTCGTGTGTTTCATGGGTCAGACACAGGTTTGCCGGGCCTGGGAGAAATCTCGCAAACGTTCTTGAGGGTGAAATATTTTTAATGAATGACGGGCCCGAGAAGGCGGGCTTGGCAGCGGTGAATCGGATCTCAGGCCCGTCGCAAGCGGATCATGCCGCTTGAGTTGAAGTGTAGTGTCATATTCATCTTGTAAAGGGCTGTTTTTAAAACATCTTTGTTATTCGGTTATAACGCTTATATCTATTTGTGATTAGTAAGAATTCTTTGGGTGAATTCCAGGCAATAAAAAACCCTGTTTTTCAGACAGGGTTTTTGTGTTTCAGCGACTCGGGTCGATCAGGCAATCAATGCCTGACGGGTACGCTCGATCACGGCCTGCAGCGGTTCAGCGCTGGAGTATTGATCGGGGTACAGGCGTTCGCTGTGACGCGCGATGCCGTGTTCGTTGACCAGGGTGAAGCTGAAGCAGCCTTTGCGAGCGGCCATGATCAGGCAGTTCATTGGGGCAAAAGCGTTGGTGAGGGTGCGAATGGCATCCTGAGTATGGATTTGAGCGTTCATATTATGGGTGTTCCTACAAATGACACAGATAAGAACCGTGCCGTATTAAAACGTTCCAGTGACGTTGATCACCATTGATCAAACGAAGAACCCGACTGGAACAAAGCAGCCAGTTTGAAGCGCTATTGAATGAGGCGCGCTTGGGCTGGCAGGTAGGTACTTAGGAGGGCAGGCAACACAACAGGGGCAAAGGTTCTGGGCCCCGGGTGAAGATCCTGATCAATTTGCAGGTTGGTTCGGTCAGAGTATGGAGACTTCGCGACACCCTTTGCTTGTTCAAAGGCCGTGTCGTCGCAAGTGATACCTGGAAACCATCGAGGTGGTCGATCCCATGTGATTCAGGGATATGTTCGACCAGAATTGACTTTCAGCTTGGTACTAACGCCGCGGATAGTAACGGATCGAAACAGGGAAGGGAAGTGGTCCCGTAAAAAAAATCCCGATCAGCCCCCCAGCAGCCCGCGATAGACCAGCACGGTGATCGACGCGGCCAACGTACAACCGAGTGCGTAGGCGGCGAGGGTCAGCCTCAAGGACTTGCCGGTCTCGATGACCCGAATGACATCACGCATGTCGCCGATCCCGCCTTCTCCCAGTTCGATGCACAGACTTGATGCGGTCAGAGCGGCGGATACCAGGATAGCGATGGCAAACAGCGCGCCGTCCGGGGACGGTAACAGCGCATTGATGGCCAGGGATGTCGCACAAATGGCCAGCAGCAACGTGGCGAATAACAGAATTCCTTTCATCGGCCCTGCACGGTTGCGTTGTCGGTGGAGAAGTGTGGCGAGCGGCGACCGCTTTGAAAAGTCCCCAGGCCTGCAGGCAGTAACATTTTCCCGGCCTATCGGAGCAAAAAGACCCGCGATATAACCATTGACTGGGTAGTTGTGCACATTTGTCGCAGCTTGTGTAACTTCAGGGGCAGCGGCCCTGGAGCCCGCTCATTTGCCTGCAATCAAAATTTAAGTCAATGAAAAATCTGGCTTTTTTTTATTGGTGAAAAAATCGTCAGTTTGACTGCGGCCCCCGTTCCATGGGGCTTTGCGCGAGTTAAAGCGGGGTTGTCCACTGAGTTATCCACAGCTTCTGTGGATTGTCCCAAGCGCTTGCTCTAGAACGGGCGTGCAGCGTTTTTTCAGCTTTACCTGTACGAAAAAAAGAGTAGAGTGGCGCGCCTTCTGGTCTGCCCCACAGTGCTTTATGAAGTTTCGCTCAGTATCACCTTCTGTTACCGACACTCCCCAAACTGTTACCGCGCCCAAGCGCTTCTCGTTGAAAGTCGCCTTGTGGCTGCTCGACAGCCCGCGCCTGGGGCAGAGTACCAACATCAAGCACTTGGCCGGCCGTCTGCTCAAGCAGCCTGCCCGTGAAGGCGTGGTGGCCGCGCAGAGCCGCCTGGGCCAACTGATGTGCCGTGAATGCGGAAATGCCCGCGACCGGCGTATCGGCCAGGACCTGCTGCGTTCGGCGGCCCGTGCCGGTGATCGCCGCGCCCAGCGCGAATTGGGCCAGGTCGAAGACTGAGCTGTCCTCCCGTGCCTTGCTTGGTTAACCTTGCTGTTTTTGGGTGAAGGCAGAAATGACTATGGTGTTCGACTGGACCAGTGTCGCCCTCGGCCTTGCGGGCGCAGCCCTGCCGTTACTGGCGTGGTGCTGGCAGCTTCAACGGCGGCTGACCGCGCGCACCACCGGCTGGGAGTTGCTGGAAGAGCGCCTGGCCACCGCGCAACTGGCCCAGGAAGGGCTTGCCGCGCAGTTGGATGCCAGCCGCGACGAGATCAGCGATCTGAGCCAGGCCAATGCCGCCAAGCAGGCCGACCTGGCTGCGGTACGCCGCGAAGTCGAGCTGTTGCAGATCGACCGCGATAACGCCCGCGACGCCGCCCACGCCTGGAATATCGACCGCAGCGCCAAGGAAACCGAACTGCGCCGCCTTGACGCCCTGGCCGCGGCCCTGCGCGCCGAGCTGCGGGAACAGCAGGACAGCCATCAACAACGTCTCGCCGACCTGCAAGGTTCCCGCGATGAGCTGCGCGCGCAGTTCGCCGAACTCGCCGGGAAGATTTTCGACGAGCGCGAACAACGCTTTGCCGAAACCAGCCAGGAGCGTCTCGGGCAGTTACTCGACCCGCTCAAGGAACGCATCCAGTCCTTCGAGAAGCGCGTTGAAGAAAGCTACCAGAACGAAGCCCGCGAACGCTTTTCCCTGGCCAAGGAGCTTGAACGCCTGCAGCAATTGAACCTGCGCCTGTCGGACGAAGCCACCAACCTGACCCGCGCCCTTAAAGGCCAGAAAACCCAGGGTAACTGGGGCGAACTGATCCTCGAGCGGGTGCTGGAACATGCGGGGCTGGAAAAAGGTCGCGAGTATCAGACCCAGGTCAGCCTCAAGGGCCCGGATGGCGAACGCTTCCAGCCGGACGTGCTGATCATGTTGCCGGGCGACAAGCAGGTGGTGGTGGACTCCAAGGTCAGCCTGACCGCCTACCAGCAGTACGTCGCAGCGGATGACGAGGTGATTGGCCAGGCGGCGTTGAAACAGCATGTGCTGTCCTTGCGCAATCACGTCAAAGGCTTGGCCGGCAAGGATTACAAGCGCCTGGAAGGCTTGCACAGCCTGGATTTCGTGCTGTTGTTCGTGCCGATCGAAGCGGCGTTTTCCGCAGCGCTGCAAGCCGAGCCGAACCTGTTCCAGGAAGCCTTTGACCGCCATATCGTGATTGTCAGCCCGACCACCTTGCTGGCCACCCTGCGGGTGATCGACAGCCTGTGGAAGCAGGAGCGTCAGAGCCAGAACGCGCGGGAAATCGCCGAGCGCGCCGGTTGGTTGTATGACAAGTTCGTGCTGTTTATCCAGGATCTGGACGAAGTGGGTAATCGCCTGCAACAGTTGGATAAGGCTTACAGCGCAGCGCGCAACAAACTGACGGACGGACGCGGGAATCTGGTCAGTCGCACCGAGCAGTTGAGACTGCTCGGTGCCCGAGCGAGCAAAAGTTTGCCGGCGGATTTGCTTGAAAGGGCAATGACCGATTCTGACGGCGTGGCGCATCTACCCGAATGAAAACGCAGATCAAAATGTGGGAGGGGGCTTGCCCCCGATGGCCATAGATATCTACACAACTCAGCAGCGCCCAACCGTAACCACGATGCGAAGCGAGTCGCTCTTGATCTTGATCTTGATCTGCTTGTGATCCTAGGCGCCCCGTTAAACCACGCTGGCCGAACGCAGGCTTGAATCCGTGGGCAACCCGGCAGGACGCCGGGTTAGCCGCACTGGGCCAT
>NZ_CVTX01000159.1:0-35948 GCF_900005715.1 Pseudomonas sp. 34 E 7 | reverse complement strand
GAGGTGCCGAGTGGTGGGGCAAGAGCGTTTTGCTTACTTTTGCGCTTTTCAAAAGTGAGCCGCCGTAAGGGCGGAACCCTAAGTGGCCGTTACCTAAATAATGGATATGTACTCGATCTGATCCAACATCCTAGTCGGCCCAGAGGCCCCCATCGGGGGCAAGCCCCCTCCCACATTTGACTCAGTACAACCCTGTTAGAGGGGCAAATGCCGACTCAACAGCGCCCGCAACGCCGCCGGTTTCACCGGCTTGGCCAGGTAATCCAGCCCCGCCGCATGCACCTTGGCCACCATCTCCGCACGCCCATCGGCACTGATGACCACGCCGGGAATCGGCTCGGCCAATTCGGCGCGCAGCCAGCCCATCAATTCAGTACCGGTCTCGCCGTGGTCCAGGTGGTAATCCACCAACGCGAGTTGCGGGCGCATGCCTTCAGCCAACAGGGCCGCGCATTGCGCCTGGTCAGTGGCGGTCCACACCTCGCAACCCCAGCGTGTCAGCAAGCTGCGCATGCCGATCAGGATGCTTTCTTCGTTATCCACGCACAGTATGTGCGCGCCGCTGAGTGGCAGGCCATTTTCCTGCGCGGCCTTGACCGGTGCAGCGGTCTGGTTACGCGCCAACGGCACACGCACACTGAACACGCTGCCCTTGCCCGGCCACGAGCGTACGCTCAGGCGATGGCCCAGCACGCGGCACAGGCCGTCGGCAATCGCCAGGCCCAGGCCCAGGCCCTTTTCGGCGCGGGTCTGGTGACTGTCCAAGCGCTTGAATTCTTCGAAAATCACTTTCTGTTTATCCAGCGGGATGCCAGGGCCACGGTCCCAGACCTCCAGGCACAACTGGCCCTGGCGGCGACGTACGCCCAGCAGTACAGGCCCGTCGGCATAACGAAAGGCGTTGGTCAGGAAATTCTGCAGGATCCGCCGCAGCAACTTGATGTCGCTGTCCACCCGCAGGCGACTGCCGCGCAAACGAAAGCGCAAGCCTTGCTCCTGGGCCAATGCCTTGAATTCGGCGCCCAGGGTGTCGAATAACTCGTTGAGCACGAACGGCTGGCGTTGTGGATTGATCTTGCCGTTTTCCAGGCGCGAGATATCCAGCAAGTCGCTGATCAGATCCTCGGCCGAGCGCAACGAACTGTCCAAGTGCTGCACCAGCTGCCGGGCTTCGCTGGAAAGGCCTTCATGCTGATGGGACAGGGCGGCGGAGAACAGGCGTGCGGCGTTCAGCGGTTGCATCAAGTCGTGGCTGACGGCCGCCAGAAAACGGGTCTTCGACTGGCTGGCGGATTCGGCCACGCCCTTGGCCTCGGTCAGCGCGACGTTGAGCTGCGACAGTTCATGGGTGCGCTCGGTCACCCGTTGCTCCAGGCCTTCGTTGGCCTCGGTCAGCGCCTGTTCGGCTTCGCGGAACGCGGTAATGTCGGTGAAACTCATGACAAACCCGCCGCCTGGCATCGGGTTGCCGATCAATTCGATTACCCGTCCGTTGGGAAACAGCCGCTCTGACGTGTGCGCACGGCCCTGGCGCATCCAGTGCAGGCGTCGCGCCACATGCACTTGTGCCTCACCGGGGCCGCACAGGCCGCGCTCGGCGTTGTAGCGGATGATGTCGGCAATCGGCCGACCGACACTGATCAAGCCGTCGGGATAGTTGAACAGCTCCAGGTAGCGCCGGTTCCAGGCCACCAGCTTGAGTGACTGATCCACCACGCTGATGCCCTGGGTGATGTTTTCGATCGCACCCTGCAGCAGGGCGCGGTTGAATTGCAGCACCTCGGACGCTTCGTCGGCGATGCGTACCACGTCCTCCAGCTGCATGTCCCGCCCTTCAATGGCGGCTTTGACCACGGCGCGCGTGGACGACGCGCCGAGTACGCCGGCCAGCAAACGCTCGGTATGGGCGATCCAGTCGTTGTCGGCATTCTGGTTGGGGTTGAAGCCTTTGCCCTGGCGATAGGCAAACCGGATAAAGCTCTGCTGGGCCCGTTCTTCACCGACAAAGCGCGCCGACAGGCTGAGCAGGTCGCTGATCTGTACCGACAACATGGAACGGGCGCTGGCGCGCTGGCTGATTTCCTGACCGATAAAGCGCCCCGCCTGCCAATGCTCGGAGACCCGCGTGCGCGACAGCATCGACACCCATACAAACAACGTGAAATTACCCGCCAGGGAGAACACGGTGCCCAAGGTCAGCGAGGTCACGGAAAAGCCGAACGGATGCGAGTGCATCCAGGTGAGGCCGGGGAAAAGGCTCAGCGACCAGCCCAGGCTTTTCGCGGTAACCGGTAGGACCAGGGTGTAGAACCACAGGAACGTACCCGCCGCCAGGCCCGCGAATACCCCGCGCCGGTTGGCCTGTTTCCAGTACAGCGCGCCGAGCATCGCCGGTGCCAGCTGGGTCACGGCGGCAAACGCGATCTGGCCAATGGTCGCCAGGCTCGCGGTGGAACCCAGCAGTCGGTAGCTCACATAGGCCAGCAGCAGGATGATCACGATGCTGACCCGGCGCACCGACAGCATCCAGTGGCGGAACACTTCAAAGGGCCGTTCGGCGCTGGAGCGGCGCAACAGCCAGGGCAGCAGCATGTCGTTGGAGACCATGGTCGACAAGGCAATGCTGGCCACGATCACCATGCCGGTGGCCGCCGAGGCGCCGCCGATAAAGGCCAGTACGGCGAGGGCCGGGTGGGCTTCGGCCATCGGCAGGCTGATCACGTAGGAATCGGGCAGCACGGAGCCTGGCAACAGCATCTTGCCACCGAGGGCAATGGGGATCACGAACAGCGCGGCAAGGATCAAATAAGCCGGGAACACCCACTTGGCCAGGCGCAAGTCCTGCGGGTCGATATTCTCCACCACCGTCACATGAAATTGCCGAGGCAGGCAGATGATCGCCATCATCGCGACGCCGGTCTGCACCACCATCGACGGCCAGTTGATGGTCTCCTTCCAGTATTCCTCCAGGCGCGGCGCGAGCATCGCTTGGCTGAACAGGTCGCCGAAACCGTCGTACAGCCCGTAGGTCACAAACGCGCCGACCGCCAGAAACGCGAACAGCTTGACCAGCGATTCAAAGGCAATCGCCAGGACCATGCCCCGGTGGTGTTCGGTGGCGTCGAGGTTGCGGGTACCGAATACGATGGTGAACAGTGCCAGCACCAGCGACACCACCAAGGCGGTGTCCTGGGCCCGCGTGCCCGTGGTGTCGGGCCCGGAGCCGATCAACAGGTTCACGCCGAGCACGATGCCTTTGAGCTGCAGGGCGATATAAGGCAATACGCCGACCAGGCAGATCAACGCGACCACCACCGCCAGTGACTGGGATTTGCCGTAGCGTGCGGCGATAAAGTCGGCGATGGAGGTGATGTTTTCCTGCTTGCTGATCAGAATCATCTTCTGCAGCACCCAGGGCGCCAGCACCAGCAACAGCACCGGGCCCAGGTAGATCGGCAAGAATGCCCACAGCTGTTCGGCAGCCTGGCCCACCGCGCCGAAGAACGTCCAGCTGGTGCAATACACCGCCAGCGACAAGCTATACACCCACGCACGCACACGCGGCGGCAGCGGCGCATGGCGGCGGTCACCGTAAAAGGCGATGGCAAACATAATGGCCATATAGGCCAGGGCAACGGCGGCGATCAGCCCGCTGGACAGCGTCATGGTAACTCCGAGCATAGGGACACCCGGGCGGTGCGGGCCCGGTCGGACAGTCTCGCATGATGCTTGGGGTTAGTCAGTGTCGACCAAGGTCTGAGCGCGACGTGATGTCGCGGCTCAGCGAGGGGGCAGGGTTTTCTGGCGCAGGATATAAATTGTCACCAGCACCGCGCTGGTCAGCATGAACCCGCGTGCCCACGGCAACGGCACCAGGTAGCAGGACACGGTGATACTCAGCCACATCAAGCCGATGGCGTAGACCTTGCCCTTGAGCGGGATGCCATTGCCGTCCAGGTAATCACGGATCCAGGGCCCCAGGCGCGGGTGTTCCACCAGCCAGTGGTAGAAGCGCGGGGAGCTTCGAGCGAAGCAGGCGGCAGCCAGCAGGAGAAAGGGGGTCGTCGGCAATACCGGTAGGAAAATGCCGATCACCCCGAGCGCTACGCTCAGCCAGCCGATAGCCAGCAGCGCGTAACGCAGGAGCGGCGAGCGCTTGCCCATGGGGTCCACGGGCTAGCGACTCAGTGGTGACGTGGTTTGAGGATCGCCGGTTTTTCGTCAGGCGCGTTGCACAGCAGGTACAGCGCGGTGAGGGCTTCCGGGATCTGCACGATCATGTCGTCCATCAGGTTGGCGTCGGCGGCGATATCGGAAAACTCGGCTTCTTCTTCAAAAAGCCCCGAACCGACCATGATCGGCAGGAGCATTTCGCTGACTTCTTCCTCGGCGGTTTCGAACCAGGCGGCTTCGCGCAGGAACACGCCTTCCATGAAGCCGATGCACCAGCCGCGCAGGTCGGAGTCGTCCGGATCGTCGCCCAGGTCCAGTTCGCACGGCAGCTCGAACTCTTCATCGGAAGCCAGCTGGCGACTGATGTGGGCCTTGAGCGCCAGCAGGGTGGCTTCGATTTCTTCGCGCTGGGCGTCGTCGGCGTAATGGGGTTCTTCGGCGAACAGCGCGTCGATCCACTCACGGTCGGGGACGACTTCGGAGCAGATCGACAGCGCGGTCAGGTAGCCGTGGGCGGCCACATAGTCCAGCGCCTCGTCATGCAGCTCATCGGCGTCGAGGAAGGCTTGCAGGCGGGTTAGTTGCTCAGCGAAGGACATTGAAGAGTTACCTTGGGAATAAACGATGCTGAATTCTAGGCGTTCTTGAGCGCCCAGGCCAGCCGCACGGCATATTTGCCTGGTTTTAAACAGCGGTGGTCTATTCGTCAGTCACGCCCTTTGCCGGCGAACGCTCGGGTATACTGCCGCGTTTTGTGATGCCCCTGCAGGCCATGCGGCAATCCGGGAAAACTTCGCTTACGGATTATTTTCCATGAAAGCGGGTTTTTTCGGCCAGCCTGTACAGAGGGATTTGCGCACCATTTTGGAGTTTTACATGCTCGAGCAGGCTCAACGCGTCCTCAAGGACATCTTCGGCTACGACAGTTTTCGTGGCCGCCAGGGTGCGATCATTGAGCGCGTGGCCAGTGGCGGCGATGCCCTGGTCCTGATGCCTACCGGCGGCGGCAAGTCGTTGTGCTTCCAGGTGCCGGCGCTGTTGCGCAATGGCCTGGCCGTGGTGGTGTCGCCGCTGATCGCATTGATGGATGATCAGGTCGCCACCCTGGAAGAACTGGGTGTCGCCGCCGCTGCCTTGAACTCCACCCTCAGCGCCGAGCAGCAGCGCGACCTGGCCGCGCGGATCAAGCGCGGCGAAGTGAAGATGCTCTACCTGGCGCCGGAGCGGCTGGTGCAGCCGCGCATGCTGGCGTTCCTGCAGAGCCTGGAAATCGCCCTGTTCGCCATCGACGAAGCCCACTGTGTGTCGCAATGGGGCCACGATTTCCGCCGCGAATACCTGCAGCTCGGTCAACTGGCGGAGCTGTTCCCCGATGTGCCGCGTATCGCCCTGACCGCCACCGCCGACAAGCGTACCCGCGAAGAAATCGTCGAGCGCCTGCATTTGCAGAACGCCGAGCGCTTCCTGTCGAGCTTTGACCGCCCGAATATTTTCTACCGCATCGTGCCCAAGGAGCAGCCGCGCAAGCAGTTGCTCGCGTTTCTCTCCGAGCGGCGCAGCGATGCGGGCATCGTTTATTGCCTGTCACGCAAGAAGGTCGATGAAGTCGCCGCGTTCCTCTGTGAACAGGGTTACCCGGCGTTGCCCTATCACGCCGGCTTGCCCAACGAAACACGCTCGGCGCACCAGAAGCGCTTCCTCAACGAGGAAGGCCTGATCATGGTGGCGACCATCGCCTTCGGCATGGGTATCGACAAATCCAACGTGCGTTTCGTGGCGCACATGGACCTGCCCAAGTCTCTTGAGGCCTATTACCAGGAAACCGGCCGCGCCGGCCGTGACGGCTTGCCGGCGGATGCCTGGATGGTCTACGGCCTGCAGGACGTGGTGATGCTCAAGCAGATGCTGCAGAACTCCGAAGGCGATGAGCGCCACAAGCGCCTGGAGCAGCACAAGCTCGACGCCATGCTCTCGCTGTGTGAAGAGACCCGCTGCCGCCGCCAGACGCTGCTGGCGTATTTCGATGAAGACATGCCGCAACCCTGCGGCCACTGCGATAACTGCATCGATGGCGTGCAGACCTGGGACGCTACCGAGCCGGCGCGCCAGGCGTTGTCGACGATCTACCGCACCGGCCAGCGCTATGGCGTCGGCCACCTGGTGGATGTATTGCTGGGCAAGGACAACGAAAAGGTCCGCAGCTTCGGCCATGAGAAACTCTCGGTCTACGGCGTCGGCAAGGCCCGCGCCGAAGGCGAATGGCGTTCGCTGTTCCGCCAGATGGTCGCGCGCGGGCTGGTCGACATCGATATCGAGGGCTACGGTGGCCTGCGTCTTAACGACAGCTGCCGGCCCTTGCTCAAGGGCGAAGTCAGCCTGGAACTGCGCCGCGACCTCAAGCCGCAGACCACCGCCAAGAGCAGCACC
Source organism: Pseudomonas sp. 34 E 7 (assembly GCF_900005715.1). Lineage (NCBI taxonomy): Bacteria > Pseudomonadati > Pseudomonadota > Gammaproteobacteria > Pseudomonadales > Pseudomonadaceae > Pseudomonas > Pseudomonas sp. 34 E 7. The sequence continues at coordinate 29,348 of NZ_CVTX01000159.1, read as the reverse complement.
AGCCAGGCCAGCCAACTGGTGCGTGGCGAGGAGCGCGAACAGTGGGAAGCCTTGCGGACCCTGCGGCGCAAGCTGGCGCAGGAGCACAGCGTGCCGCCCTACGTCATCTTCCCCGACTCGACCTTGCTCGAGATGCTGCGCGAGCAGCCCACCAGCATGGCCGAAATGGCCAGGGTCAGCGGCGTGGGCGCACGCAAGCTGGAGCGTTATGGCCAGGCCTTCCTCGAGGTGCTCGGCGGCCAGGCCGAAGCACCGAAGGAAATCGCCGATATCCGCCACGAACTGATCAGCCTGGCCCGCGCCGGCATGACCCCGATCCAGATCGCCGGCCAACTGCAATGCTCGGAAAAGAATGTGTATACGTTGCTGGCCGAAGCCATCGGCAAGCAGCAATTGTCCCTGGAGCAGGCCCTTGATTTGCCGGAGGATTTGCTTGGCGAAATCCAGGATGCCTTTCTCGACGGGGAGGGCGAATTGCCACCTGTGGCGGAGATCGCGCCGCTGTTTGCCGGACGGGTTCCCGAGGGTGTTTTGTACTGCGTACGTGCCGCTTTGCAGTCGGAATTCGAAATTTAGTGTGGCGATTACGACAATGTAACGAATCAGTACATACCGGGCCTTGCCTCCTGGCATGGCTCATGCTTAGCTGACTAATAATTAGCCACACTTTATTTTCAGTCTAAATCATGAGTTTTTTATGCCGTTAACCGATCAACACCGTTTTGGCATGCAGTTGGCGCAAATGTCCCGAGGTTGGCGCGCCGAGCTGGACCGCCGCTTGGCGGGGCTGGGCTTGTCCCAGGCGCGATGGCTGGTGCTGCTGCACCTGGCCCGTTTTACCGAAGCACCCACCCAGCGTGAACTGGCACAAAGTGTCGGCGTGGAAGGGCCAACCCTGGCGCGTCTGCTCGACAGCCTGGAAGGTCAGGGCCTGGTGCAACGCCAGGCCGTGGTGGAAGACCGCCGCGCCAAACGTATCCTGCTGTGTGACACGGCGCGCCCGTTGATCGACCAGATCGAGACCATCGCCACGGCGTTGCGCCATGAACTGTTCGTGGGGGTGGACGAAGAGGATCTGCGCGTATGCATGCGCGTCCATGGGCACATCCTGGCGAATCTGGAAAAGTCCTGATTCCAGTGAAGATCAAAAATGTGGGAGGGGGCAGTTGGAGCATTTTTTGACTGATACACCGCCATCGGGGGCAAGCCCCCTCCCACATTTGATTTGCGCAGCGTTCTAGAAGGTCTGGCCGAGGTTCAGGTACACCGCCTTCTGGTTGTCATCATTGAACCCATAGCTGAAATTCAACGGCCCCAGCGGCGTATCAAAGCCGAGGAATATGCTCGCCGCGTTGATGTAGCCGCTGTCGAACGCATTGTCGTTGTTCCACGCCCGGCCCCGTTCCACCGAGGCCCCGAGGTACAGCGGAAAATCCAGCGGCAGGTACGAGCGCGGCGTCAGGCGGCGGTAGTACACCGCGCGCATCAGGCTGATGTTCTGGGCCGAGATCGCGTCCTCGCGAAAGCCTGACAATTGTCGCGCGCCGCCCAGCAGGAAGCTGGACACCACCACATCCGAATCATCCAGGGTGCGTCCGTAGCGGCCACCAAGGATCAGCGTGTCCGGGCCGTGGCTCATGGCTTTGTCCAGCTTGAACTCCCATTGGCGGTAGCGCTGGTCCGAACCCAGCCCGGGTGCGAACTCACGGAAGGCCAGTCCGATGTCTTCGCCGGTGTGCGGGAAGTAGACGTTATCGAAAGAGTCGAACGAGTATTTCAACTCATAGAAACCCTCGCTGAAGCTCATGCTCGGCAGGTTGCGATCGCCGATGCGCACGTCCGCCTTGCCCCAGGCTTCTCCCACGCCGAAGCGGATTTCACCGCTGTTGCCGATCTGCCGTCCGACGTTCAGGCCGAAACCGTAGCGCTCCAGCCGGTATTCGGAAACGGGGTCGTTGTCCAGGGTCAGCTCGACGTTCTGCGCCTGAGCCCTGATATAGGGCGCGACAAAATAGCGCGAACCGGTGTCCATCGGTTGATAGAACTCGCTGTACAACTCCTGGCGATCACCGATCTGCACCCGCGTCAGCCATTCGGCGCCGAGGCGGTTGATCCCGTTCACCCGGTAGCTGGCGCCAAGGTTGAAGGCGCTGTCGCCGCGCATGTCATCTGACAGGTTCAGCCCCAGGCGCAGGTAGTCGGTGCCGCTGCGCTTGCCGCGCGCGCTGATGACCAGGGTATTGTCCTTGCCCTTTTTCACCACGCGGTATTGCACCTGCTCGAAGTAGTCCAGGCCGTACAGCGTGCCCATGTCCGATTGCAGGCGGCCCAGGTTGAGCGGTTCGCCCAACGTCTGGCGGATGTAGTAGCGGATCACGTCGTCGCTGACCTTGGAGTCGTTTTCCACGTCGATCGCGGTAATGATCGGCGTGCGTTCGCCCGGTGTGCGGGCGGCGGTCAGTTGCGCATCGACCGGCTCAGCGGGGCGCAGGTGTGCCAGGCGCAGGTCGAGGGCGCGGGTGGCGCGGTAGCCGGCGTCGATCATGTCCCTGGCGCGTCCGAAATCCGTCACGCCGTAGGCTGCCAGGGGCGGTTGGATCAAGACGTCCCTGGGGTGCAAGGCCTTGAGTTGTTCCTCGGAATTGCGCCGGGTCATCAGGGTGATGGACTGATTGAGCACATCGACCACGGTCGCCAATTGCTTGCGTGAGCGCAGCGGTGTGCCGATGTCCACCACGATGGCGATGTCCACGCCCATGTCCCGTGCCACGTCCAGGGGAATGTTGTCGGTCATGCCGCCGTCGACCAGCAGCCGCCCATCCAGCTCCACCGGCGCGAACACCGCGGGGATCGACATGCTGGCGCGTATCACCTGGGGCAGGTGGCCCTTGCTGAACACGACTTTTTCGCCGGTGGTGATGTCGGTGGCCACGGCGCGGAACGGAATCGGCAGCTTGTCGAAGTTACGCGTGTTGCTGCTGTGGGCGAACATGCTTTCCAGCAGCAGCGCCAGGTTCTGGCCCTGGATCACCCCCAGCGGCAGGCCGAGGCTGCCGTCGTCGCGGAAGCTGAGTTTCTGCTTGACCAGGAAATCGCGGTCATCCTGCTTGCGCCTGAACGGCACGTCTTCCCGGGGCGGTGCGTCGGACAGGGCCTGTTGCCAGTCGATACTGAGGGCGAGTTTTTCCAGCTCGTCGATCTTGTAGCCCGAGGCGTACAGCCCGCCAATCACCGCGCCCATGCTGGTGCCGGCAATCGCGTCGACCTGGATGCCTTGTTCTTCCAGCGCCTTGAGCACGCCGATATGCGAAAGGCCACGGGCGGCGCCGCCGGACAGCACCAGACCGATTTTCGGGCGCGGGCTTTCAACGGCGTCGGCGAGAAGGGGAAGCAGGCACAGGAACAGGCAGGACAACAAGCGGCGCATCATGAATCTCGAGGCTGGGCGATAAAGGCCGGTATTATAGCCACTCGATCCACTGACGCTGTCACCCAGGAGCCTTTCACGTTATGTCCGCCAGCAAACCCGAGATCGTGATCACCTATTGCACCCAGTGCCAGTGGCTGTTGCGTGCCGCGTGGCTGGCCCAGGAATTGTTGAGTACGTTTGCCGAGGACCTGGGCAGGGTGTCGCTGGAGCCGTCAACCGGCGGCGCGTTTCGTATCACCTGCGACGCTGTACAGATCTGGGAGCGCAAGGCCGATGGCGGTTTTCCGGAAGCCAAGGTGCTCAAGCAGCGTGTGCGCGATCAGATCGACCCGCAGCGCGACCTGGGGCATAACGACCGCACGCAGTGACGTCAGGTCGCCACCGGCTGTTTGGCCTGGCTCGCGCTGCCCATCAGGCCGGACAGCACGATGGCGACGATGATCAATGCGCCACCCAGCAGCATGCGCAGGGTAGGCGTTTCGGCAAACAGCAGCCAGGCCACGGTGATGCCGTAGACCGGTTCCATGGCAAACACCACCGAGGCGGTGCGCGCCTTGATCACCGCCAGGCTGGCGACGAACAGGCTGTGGGCCAGGCCGGTACAGAACACCCCGAGCAGGCCGATCCACAGCCAGTCCAGTGCGCGCACATCCGCCAGCCCCGGCGCCGCCACGGGCAACAGGCAGACCGCGACCACCACGTTCTGGCACAGCGCGGCCTGTACCGCCGGAATGCGTCCGGAGCTGGCGCGGTTGTTCAATGACAACAAGGCGAACAGCAGCCCCGATGCGATGCCCCAGAGCAAGCCGCCCGTGGCGTCGCTGGCCAGGTTGAAGTCCGGGGTCACCAGCACCAGGCCGATGCTGACCAGCGCTACCAGCACCATTTCATTGGCGCGAATCCGCTCGCGGAAGATCAGCCCTTCAAGGATCACCGTAAAGGCCGGGAAGGCGGCGAATCCCAGGGTCGCCACCGCCACCCCGGCGACCTTGACGGCGATGAAGAAGGTCACCCAGTGCGCGGCAAGCAGCACGCCGCTGACCAGCAGGCGGCGCCAGTCGCGCATCTGCAGGTGTTTCCACGGCGCATTGCTGGCAAAACGCGCGAACACCGCCAGGGCAATCACCGCAAACGCGGCACGCCCGAATACGATGATGGACGGTGAGGCGGCCGCCAGTTTGCCGAACACGCCGGTAAGGCCGAACATCAATGCGCCGATATGCAGGGCGCCGAGGGCTGAGCGGGGAGTCATTACGATGCCTACCAACGAAAGTGACCACCAGTCTAGAGGTTGGGTGAAAGGGATGTCTGTCGTGCGGCTCGCGATTTTTAGCGCGAAACTCTTCCTATGACGTTCGCCGCATTGTGCCCGGCGAGGCGCCAAACTCGCGCAACATGGCGGCAGCGAAGGCACTTTGCGAGCGGTAGCCCACGCGTGCGGCGATCTCACCCACGGGCAGCGGCGTCTCGCGCAGCAGCGTCAATGCCATTTGCAGGCGCTGGTGGCGCACGTAATCCATGGGGGTCTGCCCGCATTCGAGCATGAAGCGCGCGTGCAGGCGCGCCACCGACAGGCAGGCAATCCGTGCCAGGTCCGCGACATGCAGGGGGTGAGCGGCGTGGCGTTCGATATGCGCGTTGAACGCGGCATAAGGCAGGCGCCGCCCCGGCGGTGGCATCGCCTGCGGATGATTGAGGCTGGCGAGCAGCAGCAGCGCGCCTTGCCGGGCGATCAATGGATCCTGTATCGGGCTGCCGGCCAGCCATTGCACCAACTGGTGCTGGCGCGAATCCAGCGCCAGCCGGGCCGGCCGGTCGAGCAGGCGGCGACTGGCATCGGCGTGGTCACCCAGTGTCTGAAGCAGCCAATGCTCGGTTGGCACATCCAGCACCAGGCAGCGGCTACCGTCGCGGCTGCCGCAGGCGTGGTGAGCGGCAAACGGCAGGATCATCACGCTGCTTTCCTGCACCTGATCAGCGCAGCCAGCCACTTCGAAATCCAGGCGCCCGGACAGGCCAAACACCAATTGTGCATGGTCATGGCTGTGGGCGATGGGGGCATCGGTGTACTGGCGAAGCGTAAGACTGGGGCTCATTGCGCTCTCCTGGGCGGCAAGTCCCCAGTCTACATCGCTTAGGGGCGGCCAAGCGTTGTCATCAGACTGACGCGCAGTTGTCATGGGCTATTAACCACCAGGGCGCAAGCTCGCGAAAACAGCGTCGAGGGACCCCCATGACCCGTGCCGAATTCGCCAAACCCAGCCGCAAGCAGCGGGTGCGAACCCTGTGGATTTCCGACGTGCATCTGGGCACTCGGGACTGCCAGGCCGAGCATCTATCGCAGTTTCTCAAGGGTTATCACGCCGACAAGGTGTACCTGGTGGGCGACATTATTGATGGTTGGAAAATGCGTGGCGGCATGTACTGGCCCCAGGCTCACACCAACGTGATCCGCCGCCTGCTGACCATGGCCAAGCGCGGCACCGAGGTGATTTATGTCACCGGTAACCATGACGAATTTCTCAGGCGCTATTCCAAGTTGATCCTGGGCAATATCCAACTGGTGGACGAGGCGGTGCATGTCACGGCGGACGGTCGTCATCTGCTGGTGATTCACGGCGATCAGTTCGACGTGATCACCCGTTACCACCGCTGGCTCGCCTTCCTGGGGGACTCGGCCTACGAATTCACCCTGACCCTGAACCGCTGGCTCAATCATTGGCGGGCGCGCTATGGCTACGGTTATTGGTCGCTGTCGGCGTACTTGAAGCACAAGGTGAAAACCGCGGTGAGTTTTATCAGCGATTTCGAAGAGGCCATCGCCCACGAGGTAACCAAGCGTGAGTTGCATGGGGTGGTGTGCGGGCATATCCATCATGCCGAGATCCGCAAGGTGGGCGAGGTGGATTACCTGAACTGCGGGGATTGGGTGGAATCGTGCACGGCGTTGATCGAGCACTGGGATGGGCATATCGAGTTGTATCGGTTGGCGGATGCGCAGGCCAAAGAGGCGCTGCTCAAGGCTGAGATGGTCACAACCTGAAGTCTTGACTGGGTCAAATGTGGGAGGGGGCAAGCCCTGACGCCTGTAGGAGCGAGCTTGCTCGCGAAAAGCGTCAACGATAACGCGTGCTTCCTGAATGAACGCGTTGCCTGTGAGTTTTTCGCGAGCAAGCTCGCTCCTACACATGTTAGGGCAAGGCCCTCCCACATTTGGCCTCGGTTTCGTCAGCTGGAGACGTCGGCGATGGCTTGGGCCAGTAGCGTCAGCCGTGTGGCATCAACCCCGGCCACATTGGCCCGGCCCGAACTGACCATGTACACACTGTGCTTCTCCCGCAGTTGCCTGACCTGCTCGGCACTCAAGCCGGTGTAGGAGAACATCCCGCGCTGGGTGCCGATATGGGCAAACTGCTCGGCCAGGCCGTGGGGCGCCAGCGCTTCCACCAGTCCGGCGCGCAGTTGCGCGATGCGTGAACGCATGGCTTCGACTTCGTCGCTCCACTGCTGCTTGAGCTCGGCGTCGCCAAGGATGGTCGCAACCACAGCTGCCCCATGATCCGGCGGCGTCGACCACAGGTTGCGCGCCGTATTGGCGAGCTGGCTGCGCACGTCCGTGAGCTTCTCGGCATCCGCCGCACACACGATCAATGCACCCACGCGGTCGCAATACAAACCGAAGTTCTTCGAGCACGAACTGGTGATCAATACTTCCGGCAGCTCGGCGGCAAACAGGCGCACCGCCCAGGCGTCCTGCTCCAGGCCGTCGCCAAAGCCCTGGTAGGCAAAGTCGATCAGCGGCAGCAATTGGCGCTCGCGCACAATCTGCAGCACCTGGCGCCAGTCATCCCGGGACAGGTCGAACCCGGTCGGGTTGTGGCAGCAGGCGTGCAGCAGCACCACATCGCCCTTGGGCACACTGCTCAGGGTGGCCAGCATCGCCGCCACGTCCAGGCGATTGTCGCTGCCCACGTACGGGTAATGGCTGACCTTGAGCCCGGCCTTGGCGAAAATGGATTCGTGGATCGGCCAGGTCGGATTGCTCAGCCACACGCCACGGCCAGGCAGGCTCTGGGCGATAAAGTCGGCGCTCAGGCGCAGGGCGCCGGTGCCCCCTGGCGTCTGGGTGGCGCCGGCACGGCGTTCGGCGATCAACGCCGAATCGGCGCCCAGCACCAGTTCGCTGATCAGTGCGCCGAAGGCGGCATTGCCGTGCCCGCCAATGTAAGTCTTGGTGGCCTGGGTATCGACCAGGCGCTGCTCGGCACGTTTTACCGAGTCAGGGATCGGCGTCAGGCCCTGGTCGTCCTTGTAGACGCCCACGCCCAGGTCGAATTTGTCCGGGTTGGTGTCCTGGGCGAACAGGTCCATCAGCCCGAGAATCGGGTCGCCGGGCACGCGGCCAATCGCATCGAAGTGCATTACTTGCGGCCCTCGGCGCTCTTGGCCACTTCATCGGTGCGCGCGGCCATGATGAAGTCGTTGCGGTGCAGGCCCTTGATGGAGTGGCTCCACCAGGTCACGGTGACCTTGCCCCATTCGGTGAGCAGGCCCGGGTGATGGCCTTCGGCTTCGGCGATGTCACCTACGGCGTTGGTGAAGGCCAGGGCGAACTTGAAGTTCTTGAACAGGAAAACCTTTTCCAATTGCATCACGCCGTCGCGCACTTCGATGTTCCAGTCGGGGATCTGTTTGATCAGCACCGGCAGTTCTTCATCGCTGACTTGCGGGGCGTCGGCGCGGCAGGCTTCGCAATGGGCTTGGTTCAAGGTGGTCATTAAGGTGTCCTGAATTCGAATGATTGAAGGTCAGTTGCGCTACCCTAAAGCAACGCGGGGCCGGGGAACAGACTCACTTGGCCTAAAAAGGCACGGCTCAAGCAGCCTTGGGCTTTGGCGGAAATTTCGGTGCGTGCAGGCCCAACTGCATACCACGCTCGACCATGGCCATGATGTCTTCCTGCGCCACGTCGAACAGGCGCTTGAGCTCGGGCAATACGAAGTACAGCGGTTGCAGGATGTCGATGCGATAGGGCGTGCGCATCGCCTCCAGCGGATCGAAGGCCTGGCGTTCAGGCTCATCCGACAGGCAATACACACTTTCCTTGGGCGAAGACAGAATGCCGCCACCGTAGATGCGCAGGCCTTCGGGTGTGTTCACCAGGCCGAACTCGATGGTCATCCAGTACAGGCGCGCCAGGTACACCCGTTGCTCCTTGGTGGCTGCCAGGCCGAGCTTGCCGTAGGTGTGGGTGAATTCGGCGAACCAGGGGTTGGTCAGCAGCGGGCAGTGGCCGAAGATCTCGTGGAAAATATCCGGCTCTTGCAGGTAGTCCAGTTCTTCGCGGGTACGAATAAAGGTCGCCACCGGAAACTGCTTGCTGGCGAGCAATTCGAAGAAGGTCTGGAAGGGGATCAGCGCCGGCACGCGGGCGACTTGCCAGCCGGTAGTGTCGGCCAACACTTTGTTTATTTCGCCCAGTTGCGGGATGCGATCCAGGGGCAGGCCGAGTTTGTCGATGCCGTCCAGGTATTCCTGGCAGGCACGGCCCTCAATCACTTTCAGCTGGCGCGTGATCAGGGTATTCCACACCGCGTGTTCTTCCGGCGGGTAGTGGATAAAACCTTGCGCATCGGGCTCGCGGGCCACGTAGTGCGTCTGCTTCATACGGCTCTCCTGCTAGGCATTCGTTCTTGTTATGTCCTGCTGTGTCTCTATTGATAACCCGGGCGCGACGGGTTTCCACCGGGTTTAAAAGCCTTTGCGTAGGAAAAGTTACCGCATTTCGTAAACTATTCGTTACGTATCCAGGGCTCGCCGCAGCCATGGGCTGGGAAAACCCCGCGTACTGTCACATAATCTTGACGACTTTCTGCGCCCAGCGACAAAAAGGCGCGGCGCCTTACTCACTTTCGGGCCTTTTCATGCGTATCAAAGTGCATTGCCAGAACCGCATCGGCATCCTGCGGGACATCCTCAACCTGCTGGTGGAGTACGGCGTCAACGTGGCCAAGGGTGAGGTCGGCGGCGAGCATGGCAACGCCATCTACCTGTTCTGCCCGAACCTGGTGAACATGCAGTTCCAGGCGTTGCGCCCGCAGTTCGAGGCGATAGCCGGGGTGTTCGGCGTTAAAAGGGTAGGGCTGATGCCCAGCGAGCGTCGGCATATGGAGCTCAATGCGCTGCTGGGGGCCCTCGAGTTTCCGGTGCTGTCCATCGACATGGGCGGCTCGATCGTCGCCGCGAACCGTGCGGCGGCGCAGTTGCTGGGGGTTCGTGTGGACGAAGTGCCGGGCATTCCGCTGTCGCGCTACGCCGAAGACTTCGACTTGCCGGAGCTGGTGCGCGCGAGCAAATCGCGCATCAATGGCCTGCGGGTCAAGGTCAAGGGCGATGTGTTCCTGGCCGATATCGCGCCGCTGCAATCCTCTGAACACGACGACAGCGAAGCCATGGCCGGCGCGGTATTGACCCTGCACCGCGCCGACCGTGTAGGCGAGCGTATCTACAATGTACGCAAGCAGGAACTGCGCGGCTTCGACAGCATTTTTCAAAGCTCCAAAGTCATGGCGGCGGTGGTGCGTGAGGCGCGGCGCATGGCGCCGCTGGATGCGCCTCTATTAATAGAAGGCGAAACCGGTACCGGCAAGGAATTGCTGGCGCGGGCCTGTCACTTGGCGAGCCCGCGTGGGCAATCGCCCTTGATGGCGCTCAACTGCGCGGGCTTGCCGGAGTCGATGGCCGAGACCGAGCTGTTCGGCTACGGCCCCGGTGCATTCGAAGGCGCGCGGGCCGAAGGCAAACTTGGGCTGTTGGAATTGACGGCGGGCGGTACGTTGTTTCTCGACGGCGTGGGAGAAATGAGCGCACGCCTGCAGGTAAAGCTGCTGCGCTTTTTGCAGGACGGATGCTTTCGTCGCGTGGGCAGTGATGAAGAGGTGTACCTCGACGTTCGGGTGATCTGTGCGACCCAGGTCGATTTGTCCGAACTGTGCGCCCGTGGCGAATTCCGCCAGGACCTCTATCACCGCTTGAACGTGCTTTCGCTGCATATCCCGCCGTTGCGCGAATGCCTTGATGGGCTGGCGCCATTGGTCGAGCACTTTCTTGACCAGGCCAGCCGGCAGATCGGTTGCCCGCTGCCCAAATTGGCGCCGGCCGCGATGGACAAGCTCAGCCACTACCACTGGCCGGGGAATGTGCGCCAGTTGGAAAATGTGCTGTTCCAGGCCGTTTCGTTGTGCGAAGGCGGGACGGTCAAGGTTGAGCATATTCGCCTGCCCGATTATGGCGTGCGTCAGCCGCTTGGCGATTTTTCGTTGGAGGGCGGGTTGGAAGACATCGTCGGGCGGTTTGAAAAGGCCGTGCTCGAAGCGCTGTATGCCGAGCATCCGAGCAGCCGGCAATTGGGCAAGCGCCTGGGAGTTTCCCACACCACCGTCGCCAACAAACTGCGCGACTATGAAATCCTCAAGACCGATAAATAACCAATGTGGGAGGGGCGGTGCGACGATTCGACTTGCCCCCGATGGCAGTTTGTCAGTCAGATTGCTATTGGCTGACACACCGCTATCGGGGGCAAGCCCCCTCCCACATTTAATCTGCGCCGTTGCCGAAAGCGGCAGTAGTCCGCCGTTTTTTCGACTATCCCTCCCTCGCTATTTTCGAACACCTACCTGAAAACCCCCGCAGCGACTGGGTCTCGTCCTGTTTTCAAAAGTTGGTTCGCAAATTGCTTAAGTCTCCTCAGTACATCGGTGGGCGGCAAGCGTCCGTCAGAAAGAGGATAGAGCGTGGACAAGTACCTTTATGTGGCAATGACCGGCGCCAGCCAGAATGCTCTGGCGCAGAAGGCCCATGCCAACAATCTGGCGAACATTTCCACCAATGGTTTCCAGCGCGACCTGGAGCAGGCGCGGTCGATGCCGGTGTTCGGTGACAGCTTTCCGGCGCGGGCCTTTGCCCTGACCGAGCGGCCGGCCACGGACTTCACCCCCGGCGCGATGATCGAAACCGGGCGTGACCTGGATGTGGCCGTCAACGGCGACGGCTGGATGGCCGTGCAAACGCCCGATGGCGGCGAAGCCTACGTGCGCAGCGCCAGCATGAACGTGGACGCGCTGGGCGTGCTGCGCGCCGGCAACGGCATGCCGATCATGGGCAACGGCGGCCCGATTGCCGTGCCACCCCAGCAGAAAATCGAAGTGGGTTCGGACGGCACCATCAGCATCCGCTCCATGGGCGAAGGCCCACGGGTAATGGCGGAGGTGGACCGCATCAAGATGGTCCAGCCCGACCTCAAGAACATGACCAAGGGCTTGGACGGCACCATCCACACCATGGATGGCAGGCCGGCCCAGGCTGATGCGAACGTCAAGTTGACCTCGGGCTTCCTCCAGGCGAGCAACGTCAATGCCGTTGAGGAAATGACCGCGGTGCTGGCGCTCTCCAAGCAGTTCGAGCTGCACATCAAAATGATGAACAGCGCTAAAGAAGGCGACCAGGCCATGACACGTGTCATGCAGATGAACTAATCGCCCTGGTCGGCTTTTAAACAAACAACGCAGCACCGCGCCAACAAACAGGCGCACAGAGGAGAACAGCATGCTTCCGGCTCTATGGGTTGCCAAAACAGGTCTGTCCGCCCAGGACACCAACCTGACCACCATTTCCAACAACTTGGCCAACGTGTCGACCACGGGCTTCAAACGTGACCGTGCCGAGTTCCAGGACTTGCTCTATCAGATCAAGAAACAGCCAGGCGCCCAGTCGACCCAGGACAGCCAGCTGCCGTCGGGCCTGCAACTGGGTACCGGTGTGCAGATCGTCGGCACCCAGAAGAATTTCAGCGCCGGTAACCTGCAGCAGACTGGCCAGCCGCTGGACATGGCGATCAACGGCCGTGGTTTCTTCCAGATCCTGCAACCGGATGGGACCACGTCCTATACCCGTGACGGCACCTTCCACCTGGACTCCAACGGCCAGATCGTGACATCCAACGGTTTCGCCCTGCAGCCTGCCGTTGTGGTTCCGGCGGACGCCAAGACCTTCACCGTCGGCAACGACGGCACCGTGTCCATCACCGTGGCCGGTAACCCCGCGTCGCAAGTGATCGGCAACCTGCAAACCGCCGACTTCATCAACCCGGCCGGCCTGCAGGCCATGGGCAACAACCTGTTCCTGGAAACTGCCTCCAGCGGCGCGCCGCAAATCGGCACCCCGGGCTTGAACGGTTTCGGCACCACGCTGCAGAGCACCCTGGAAACGTCCAACGTCAGCACGGTTGAGGAGATGGTCAACATGATCACCACCCAGCGTGCCTACGAGATGAACTCCAAGGTGATCTCCACCGCCGACAAGATGCTTTCGTTCGTCACGCAGAATTTGTAATCAGTCTATGGGGCGCCCTTAAAGCGCCTGTAACACCGTGAGGTTAGGGTCATGAATCGCTTTGTTTCTGTTCTGGCATTGAGTGGGATCGCCGTGCTTGCGGGCTGTGTCGCCCCGTCGCCGAAACCCAATGACCCGTACTACGCGCCGGTGTTGCCGCGCACGCCGTTGCCGGCGGCGGCCAACAATGGCTCGATCTACCAGGCCGGTTTCGAGCAGAACCTGTACAGCGACCGCAAGGCGTTCCGGGTCGGGGACATCATCACCATCACCCTGAACGAGCGCACCCAGGCCAGCAAGAATGCCAACTCGCAGATCGGCAAGACCAGCAAAGCCAAACTGGGCCTGACATCGTTGTTCGGCGGCGTGCCCAACACCAATAACCCGTTGGGCAGTGGCGACCTGAGCCTCGACGCCGGTTACAGCGGCGACCGTGCTACCAACGGCAAGAGTGCGGCGGCCCAGGGCAACACCCTGACCGGTTCGATCACCGTGACCGTGGCCGACGTGCTGCCCAACGGCATCATTGCCATACGCGGTGAAAAATGGATGACCCTCAACACCGGCGACGAACTGGTGCGCATTGCCGGCATGGTCCGCGCCGATGACATTGCCACCGACAACACCGTGCCGTCGACGCGGATTGCCGATGCGCGCATTACCTACTCGGGTACGGGTTCGTTTGCCGATGCAAGCCAGCCGGGCTGGTTCGACCGTTTCTTCCTTAGCCCGTTGTTCCCTTTCTAGGTGGCCATTTTGAACGTCAAGCAACTGATGGCGGCGGTAGTGTTGCTGTCCCTGAGCGCCGTCGCCCAGGCCGAACGCCTGAAAGACATCGCCAGCATTTCCGGCGTGCGCTCCAACCAGTTGATCGGCTACGGGTTGGTGGTCGGCCTCAGCGGCACGGGTGACCAGACCACCCAGACCCCGTTCACCCTGCAAACCTTCAACAACATGCTGTCGCAGTTCGGTATCAAGGTGCCTGCGGGTTCGGGCAACGTGCAGCTGAAAAACGTCGCGGCTGTGTCGATCAGTGCCGATTTGCCGGCGTTCGCCAAGCCGGGCCAGGTGGTGGACATCACGGTTGCGTCCATCGGTAACTCCAAAAGCCTGCGGGGCGGCACCTTGCTGATGACCCCGCTCAAAGGGATCGACGGCAACGTATACGCCATCGCCCAGGGCAACCTGGTGGTGGGCGGGTTCGACGCCGAAGGCCGCGACGGTTCGAAGATCACCGTCAACGTGCCGTCGGCCGGTCGCATTCCCGGTGGTGCCAGTGTTGAACGCACCGTGCCGAGCGGCTTCAATCAGGGCAACAGCCTGACCCTGAACCTCAACCGTTCCGACTTCACCACCGCCAAGCGTGTGGTCGACAAGATCAACGACATGCTCGGCCCTGGCGTGGCCCAGGCCATCGACGGCGGCTCGATCCGCGTCACTGCGCCGCTGGACCCAAGCCAGCGCGTCGACTACTTGTCGATCCTGGAAAACCTCGAGGTCGACCCAGGCCAGGCCATCGCCAAAGTCATCATCAACTCGCGCACCGGCACCATCGTGATCGGGCAAAACGTCAAGGTCTCGCCGGCGGCGGTAACCCACGGCAGCCTGACCGTGACCATTACCGAAGACCCGATCGTCAGCCAGCCTGGGCCCTTGTCCAACGGCCAAACTGCCGTGGTCCCGCGTTCGCGGGTCAATGCACAGCAGGAAGCCAAGCCAATGTTCAAGTTCGGCCCCGGTACCACCCTGGATGAGATTGTCCGCGCGGTGAACCAGGTGGGCGCGGCCCCCGGCGACTTGATGGCGATCCTCGAAGCCCTGAAACAGGCCGGCGCCCTGCAAGCCGACCTGATTGTGATCTGAGGCCATGGTCATGGATATGCGCAAGAGCGGTCTTATCAGTTCGGCAGACTCGGGGGCTTACTCCGACCTGAACCGGCTGAACCAGCTCAAGGTCGGCGACGGCAAAAACAGCGAAGGCAACATGCGCAAGGTCGCGCAGGAGTTCGAGTCGCTGTTTTTGAACGAAATGCTCAAATCCATGCGTTCGGCCACCGACGCCGTGGGCGAGGACAACCCGCTGAACACGTCGGCGGCCAAGCAGTACCAGGAAATGTATGACCAGCAATTGGCGGTGTCGATGTCCCGCGAAGGCGGAGGTATTGGCCTGGCGGACGTACTGATGCGCCAGATGCAGAAGAACAAGCCGGTGGACGCCCAGGCGGCCACCTTGCAGGGCCCCGCCACGGCTGAAACAGTGAAGAAGGTCGATGTGCCGACTGAAATTGCCGCCGGCACCCAGGCTGAGGGGCCGTTGGGTCGCTCCAATGGACAGCGTCCGTTGTGGGCTTACCGCGTCGCCGAGCCCAAGGCCGGTGCCGTTGCGTCCCACAGCAACGACATGGAACTGATGAACCAGCGCCGTATCGCCTTGCCAAGCAAACTGACCGACCGCCTGCTGGCGGGCATCGTGCCGAGTACCCAGGTCGAGGCCAAGGTCGCGCCACTGCGCAACAGTGCCGCCGATGACAACGTGATCAACAGCAGCGCGCGCAGCGTTGCCGTACCAAGCGGGAAGATGCAGGTCTACGGCCGCGCCATTGCCCAGCCACCGCTGGCACCGGCGAAGAAGGCCTTCAGCTCGCAGGATGAATTCGTCGCCACCATGCTGCCGATGGCCAAGGCCGCCGCCGCGCGTATCGGTATCGATCCGAAGTACCTGGTGGCCCAGGCCGCCCTGGAAACCGGTTGGGGTAAATCGGTGATGCGCGCCGAAGACGGCAGCAGCAGTCACAACCTGTTCGGCATCAAGGCCGGCCAGAGCTGGCAGGGCGGCCAGGCCCGGGCGATCACCAGCGAGTTTCGCGACGGCGCGATGGTTAAGGAGACGGCGCAGTTCCGCTCCTACAGCTCCTATCAGGACAGCTTCCATGACCTCGTGACGCTGCTGCAAAGCAATGATCGGTATAAAGAAGTTGTGAAATCAGCCGACAACCCGGAACAGTTTGTACGCGAGTTGCAAAAAGCCGGTTATGCAACCGATCCGGCCTACGCCAGCAAGATTTCGCAGATCGCCAAAAACATGAACAGTTACCAGAACTACGCTGCCGCTGGCGCAACCACACATTTATAAGGTCTGAACCATGAGTTTGCTCAGTATCGGGATGTCAGGGCTCAATGCCGCTCAAGGATCGCTGTCGGTCTTGAGTAATAACATCGCCAACGCCAATACCTCGGGTTATTCGCGTCAGCAGACCACGCAGAATGCCAATGCCAATAACCCCTACGGCGGTGTGTACATCGGCAGCGGCACCACCCTGTCGGATGTGCGCCGGGTGTATAACGAGTTCCTCGATGCGGCCTACCAGAACAGCACGGCGCTGAGCAACGACGCCAAGGCGTATGCCGGCCAGGCCAGCGCCATCGATAAGACCTTGTCGGACAAGACCACCGGCATGTCCTCGGTACTCAGTGCGTTCTTCGCCGCTGTGCAGACGTCGGCGGCCACCCCCAGCGATGTGTCCGCCCGGCAAGTGCTGTTGAGCAGCGCCCAGACCCTGAGCAACCGTTTCAATTCGATTTCCAGCCAGTTGAACGAGCAGAAACAGTCGATCAACGGCCAGTTGGGCACGCTGAGCGGCCAGGTCAACCAGTTGACCTCCTCCATTGCTTCGCTGAACAAGCAGATCACCCAGGCCCAGGGCTCCAGCAGCAGCGCCCCGGCCAACCTGCTCGATGCACGCAACGAAGCGGTACGTTCGCTCAATGAACTGGTGGGCGTGACCACCAGTGAAAAGAATGGCGTGTTCAGCGTCAGCACCGGCACCGGCCAATCCCTGGTGCTGGGCGATCAGGCCAATACGATTTCGGCGGTACCCGGCAGCAGCGATCCAAGCCAGTACACCATCGCGCTCAATGCCGGCGGCGGCACGGCGATCGACCTGGGCAACGTGCTCAGCGGCGGCAGCATCGGCGGCCTGCTGCGCTATCGCAGTGACGCATTGATGCCGGCCATCAATGACCTGGGGCGCATCGCCCTGGCGACTGCCGATACCGTCAACAGCCAGTTGGGCCAGGGCCTGGACCTGAACGGCGACTTCGGTTCGTCGCTGTTCAAGGACATCAACAGCGCGGCCGCCATCGCCCAGCGCAGTCAGGGCGCGATGGGCAACAGCAGCGGCTCCGGCAACTTGAACGTGAGCATCAGCGACACCAGCAAGCTGTCGACCTACGACTACAAAGTGACCTTTACCAGCGGCAACAACTACAACGTCGTGCGTTCCGACGGCAAGGCCATGGGCGCGTTCGACACCAACACCGCGCCGCCTCCGGTGATCGACGGTTTCACGCTGGCCCTGGATGGCAAGGGGCCGATAGCGGCGGGGGACAGTTTCAAGGTCAGCCCCACCGCCAGTGGCGCGGCAAACATCGGCACCGCGCTGACCGACGCCAACAAAATCGCGTTCGCCGGGCCGTTGCTGGGCGAGGGCAGCAAGACCAATCAAGGCACCGGCAGCTTTACTCCGCCGACGCTGACCCTGCCGATCGATATTCACGGTGGCGCCGACACGGCGCAACTGCGTACCGGCATCGAACATTCGATGCCGGTAAAGATGGTGTTCGGCAAGCCTGCGGCTGACGGCACTCAGAGCTACACGCTCAGCAATGCCCAGGGCAATCCGATCGGCACTGGCACCATCGTGCCCGGCCAAAGCAACAAGATCACCGTCGACGTACCGATGCGCGATGCCAACGGCGCACTGCTGGTGCCGGCCAAGAGCTTCAAGTTCGATACCACCGTTGGCGGTTTGCCCGCCGCCGGCGACAGCACCACGTTTTCCTTCAACGCCTCGGGCAAGTCCGATAACCGCAACGCCCAGGCGCTGCTCGACCTGCAAACCAAGCCGACGCTCGGCTTGTCCGATGGCAGTGGCGGCGGCGTGAGCCTGGTGGCGGCCAACAGCCGCCTGGTCTCCAGTGTCGGCGCCAAGGCCGCCTCCGCCATCACTGACACCACCGCCACCGGTGCCTTGCTCAAGGCCAACCAGGATGCGCGCAACTCGGTGTCCCAGGTCAACCTGGATGAAGAGGCGGGCGATATGATCAAGTTCCAGCAGTACTACACCGCGTCGTCGCAGATCATCAAGGCTGCGCAAGAAACCTTCAGCACGCTGATCAATAGTCTTTAAGGGAGTCTGGGACGATGCGTATTTCCACTGCTCAATATTTCGAAACAAGCTCGGCCAAGTATTCGGACAGCTATTCCAGCGTGGTGAAGGCCCAGGAGCAGGCGTCCACCGGCGTGCGCGTGCAGACCGCTTCCGATGACCCGGTCGCTGCGGCGCGTTTGCTGATGCTGCAGCAGCAGAAAGACATGTTGGGCCAGTTCAACGGCAACATCACCAGCTTGAAGAACTCGCTGACCAACGAAGAAAGCGTGCTGGGTTCGATCACCGACGCGCTGCAGAAAGCCAGTGAGCTGGCCTTGCGTGCGGGCGGCTCGCTGAGCGATGCCGATCGCAAGTCGATTGCCGGGGAAATCGGCGCGATAGAGGATCAGGTGCTGGGCTTGCTCAACAGCAAGGACGCAGCGGGCAGCTATCTTTTTTCCGGGTCCAAGACGGCGACCCCACCGTATAGCCGCAACAGCGATGGTTCCTATAGTTACCAGGGCGACGAGACCCCGCTCAGCCTGCAGGTGTCGGACACGCTGAAGATCCAGGCGGGCGATACCGGCAAGAGCATCATGGGGGGGGCGGCGAATTCGGGACGCACCCAGTCTACCTGGATAGCACCTGCGATCATTCCGCCTGCGACGGCGCCGGTGCCGAACGACAATAAAGTCGCGTTGTCGGCAGGCCTGGTGACATCGGGCACTGACTACACCAAGCAATTTGCCGACGGCCAGCCTTACACGTTGACCTTCACCAGCAGCACCCAATACAAGATCTCCGACAAGAGCGGTAACGACATCACGTCGCAAATTCCGGGTAACGGCACTTTCGATTCCACCAAGGAAGGCGGCTCCAGCGTGAACCTGCGCGGCGTGAAGTTCGATATCACCCTGGACCTCAAGGATATCGCGCCGGGCCCGAACGCCGATGCTCTGGTCAAGGATCGTTCTTTCAGTCTGGCCGCCAAGCCGGACACCTTCAGTGTGTCCCGTACCCCAAGCAACCCATCCACTGCGCAGTTGACCAACGCCTCGGTGACCAATCAGGCGGCGTATGCCAGCACATTCCCGGCGAACAGCGGTGCGGTGGTCAAATTCACCTCCGGTACTGCGTACGAGGTGTATGCCCAGCCCTACACGGTTGACAGTAAAGCCATTGCCACAGGTGACACGGGCGGCGGCACCACGGTCACGGCTGCCGGGGTGACCTTTGATGTCAGCGGTACGCCCCAAAATGGGGACCAGTTCGCAGTCGCTGCAACGACACAGAAGACTCAGAATGCGTTGGATAGCCTCAGCCAGCTGCGCCATGCCCTGGAGCAACCGGCCGACGGTAATCCAGCGGCGATGGTCAAGCTCAAGGATGTACTGGACGCTTCCATCGCCAACTTTGGCAATACCCGTACACAGGTCGATAACGTACGCGGATCGATTGGTGCGCGGCAGAACGCACTGGACATTCAGACCAGCGAGAACACCAGCATCGGCCTGGCTAACACCAGCACCATGAGTGATCTGGGCAATATCGATACGGCTCAAGCCGCAATCAACCTGACCTTGCAGCAAACCATGCTGCAAGCCTCCCAGCTGGCTTTCGTGAAAATCTCGCAGTTGAGTCTCTTCAGCAAGATGTAAGTGGCGCTGCGTCAAGCGGCCCGCTCTGGAAACAGGGCGGGCCGTTGTCGTTTTTGGGGCTTAATTGTTTGGAAGTTTTGCACAAAGCGCACAAAATTGAGTGACCTGTGAGTCATAAAGCGCATCTTCACTGTATCGTGTGAAAAGGATAAGTCGTCACAGGGTCCTTGCGAGGCGGCTTTCAGCGAATTTTTTTGGGGTTATCCCCTTTTTTTGTCAGCACTTCGGGCGCAGGCCCTGGGGTGTTCTCCAGCTATTTTGTATTGGGAAGCCACAATGATTGGCATTAAAAGCATCGCCAGTTACGTGCCGGCGGACGGTATCGATAACTACGCCCAGGGTGCCAAATTCGCCAAGGATGAGGAATTCATCATTGGCAAGATCGGCTCGGCGTTCCTGCCGCGCAAGGATGCCGCGCAGGAAACCTCCGATCTGTGTGTCGAAGCAGTCAACGCGTTGTTTGCCGGCAACCCGGACTTGAAGCGCGAGTCCATCGACGCGGTGATTGTCGTCACCCAGAACGGCGATGAAGAAGGGCTGCCCCACACCGCAGCCATCGTCCAGGACAAACTGGGCCTGCCGACCCACGTGGCCGCGTTCGATATATCCCTGGGCTGCTCCGGCTATGTCTACGGCATCTATGCGATGAAGGGCTTCATGGAAGCCACCGGCCTGAAAAACGGCCTGCTGATCACTGCCGACCCGTATTCGAAAATCGTCGACCCGGAGGACCGCAACACCACCATGCTGTTCGGCGACGCCGCCACTGCCACTTGGATGGGCGAAGACCCGCAGTGGTTGCTCGGCAAATCCAAGTTCGGCACCGACGGTTCCGGCGCGCCGCACCTGAAGGTCAGTGACGGCGTGTTCTTCATGAATGGCCGCCAGGTGTTCAACTTCGCCTTGCTCAAGGTGCCGGCGCATTTGCACGAGTTGCTCGATGAGTCAGACCTCAAGGCCGATGACATCGATGCGTTCTGCATTCACCAGGGCAGTGCCGCCATTGTTGACGCGGTGGCGCGCCGTTTTGAAGATGCGCCGGTGGACAAGTTCATCAAGGACATGGTCGAGACCGGCAATACCGTATCGTCGAGCATTCCCTTGCTGCTGGAAAAACATGTGATGAATGCCGCCTGGCAGCGTGTGGCAATCAGCGGTTTTGGTGTAGGCCTGTCCTGGGGCTCGGCGATTCTGTATCGCCCATGACCCTTTGAGGGGCGCGTAAAAAAAACGTCGATGATCGAAAGATCATCGGCGTTTTTTATTTGGCGCCAGAAAAGCCAACAAAACCGGGGTTTTCAATAGCAGTAACTGCTTGAATTGCAAGGGCTGGCACAGGGCTAGTAAAAAAAATCAAAAAAAACCTCAAGCAACCGGCTACCACGACGATAACTATTACGTAGGTTCTCAGGCCACACCAGGCGGTTGCCAGGGCCGGAAGCCGCAGTATCCATCCATCGAGGATTTCGTCATGGCTTTAACAGTAAACACCAACATTGCTTCCATCACTACCCAGAACGGCCTTGCTAAAGCTGCCAGCTCGCTGCAAACCTCCATGCAGCGTCTGTCCACTGGCCTGAGCATCAACAGCGCTAAAGACAACGCCTCGGGCCTGCAGATTTCCAACCGCCTGACCAGCCAAATCAACGGCCTGGGCCAAGCTGTAAAGAACGCCAACGATGGTATCTCCATCGCGCAGACCGCTGAAGGCGCAATGCAGGCTTCGACCGACATTCTGCAAAAAATGCGTACCCTGGCGCTGTCCTCGGCTACCGGCTCCCTGAGCGACGCTGACCGTACTTCCAACCAGGAAGAATACCAGGCGCTGACTTCGGAACTGACCCGTATCTCGGAAACCACCACTTTCGGTGGCCAGAAGCTGCTCGACGGTTCGTACGGCACCAAAGCCATCCAGGTAGGCGCCAACGCCAACGAAACCATCAACCTGTCCCTGGACAACGTTGCTGCCAACAACATCGGTTCGCAGCAGATCAAGAGCGTCGGCGTTGCACCTAGCACCTCAGGTGTTGCAGGTGGCGTGATCGGCCTGACCGGTAATGGCCAGACCGCCAGTGTCACTGTTCTTCAAGGCGCATCGGCCAAAACCATCGCCAGCCAACTGAACGGCGCTGTAGGTGGCCTGAGCGCTACGGCCAGCACTGAAGCTCAATTCACCGTCGGTGCTGCCGCCAAGACCACGCCTGCTACCTTCACCATGACTGTTGGCGGCCAAGCCACCACCTTCACCGGTGTAACCGATACCGCCAGCCTGGCTGACCAACTGAAATCCAACTCCGCCAAGCTGGGCATCAGCGTCAACTACGACCAATCCAAGGGCACCCTGTCGGTCAAGTCCGATTCCGGTGAGAACCTGAACTTCAGTGCCTCCACTGCCGCCGGTTCGATCACTGTTGCCACCAAAGACGGTGCTGGTGCCTACGGTACCGCCGTCGCGCTGGCCGACGGCCTGATCGCTACCGGTGCAGTGAACCTGGACTCGTCCAAAGGCTACGCGATGAACGGTGCCGGTGTAACCGGTCTGTTCGCCGCAACAGGTACTGCCGCAGCTTCCACCAAGACCACGGTTGCACAGACCGACGTCAGCAGCGCTTTCAACGCACAAGCGGCCATCGCGGTACTGGACAAGGCTATCGGCGGCATCGACAGCACACGTTCGGGCCTGGGTGCTGTTCAGAACCGTCTGACGACTACTGTGGACAACCTGACCAACATTCAGAAAAACTCCACCGCTGCACGTTCTACCGTTCAAGACACCGACTTCGCTGCTGAAACAGCTCAGTTGACCAAGCAACAAACCCTGCAGTCGGCTGCTACCGCGATTCTGTCGCAGGCCAACCAACTGCCATCCGCTGTACTGAAGCTGCTTCAGTAATAGCGTCGCTTGGTAATTGACGGAAGGGCGCGTTTACGTGCCCTTTCGTCTTTTTCGGTTTGTAGAGGAGATTGGACATGGACATGAGTGTAAAGCTGGCCTCGTCTTATCCACCGGTAGCCCCTCAAGGCTCGGCCCCTGCGGTGGTTGCGGACAAAGACAACGCCAAGGTCGAGGCAATCGCGCCGGCCGCGCCGGTCGCCGGTGAGCCGAAACGGGCTGACCTGGAAAAGGCAGTCACCGATATTCGAGAATTCGTACAAGCGGCCCAGCGCAAACTGGATTTTTCCATTGATGATTCCACCCATCGGGTCGTGGTCAAGGTCATCGCCACTGAAAGTGGCGAGGTGATCCGCCAGATTCCGTCGGAAACGGCCTTGAAGCTTGCACAGAGCCTGGCTACCGCCAGTCATGTGCTGTTCGATGAAAAGGTCTGAACTGGCATGAAACTTGTTGCGTTGCTTTCTTGAAGTGCGGTTCGTCAAGAAAACGCCAACAGCCGTATTAGGAGAAAGACGATGGCGAGTACAACGGTAAACGGTGTGGGTTCGGGTATCGACATCCAGGGCATCGTCAAAGCCCTGGTCGACGCCGATCGGGCGCCGAAGCAGACCCAGATCAACACCCAGTCACAGAAAGCGACTACCCAGTTGTCGTCGATCGGCAAGATCCAGTCGGCATTGAGCGCCTTCCGTGGCGCCATCAAGAGCATGACCGACGACAATAGCTTCAGTGGTCTGACCGGCACTTCGTCAAATGAAAAGGTCGCGACCATGACCACCGCTCAGGGCGCTGCCAACGGCAGTTTCAACCTGGTGGTCAATAAACTCGCCCAGCCTTCCAAACTGTCCACGGCCACCCTGGCCGGCGGCGCTTCGACAGTGGTCAACAAGGGCACTGCCGCCACCACCCTGACCATCTCCCAGTCGGGCAAGAAGTTCGACCTGAGCGTGCCGCCGGGCGCAACCCTGCAACAGGTACGTGACTCGATCAACACCCAGTTCGGCACCGTCGGGCTCAGTGCCAACATCGTCACCGACTCCACCGGTTCGCGCATGGTGTTGACATCCACCACGGGCGGCGTCGGCTCGGACCTGACATTGTCGGGCAACTCGGGTATCGATACCGGCTACAACGTGATCGATACGCCGCAGAACGCCGAGTACACCATCGATAACGTGGCGTATACGTCCAAGACCAACAACATCTCGGACGCGGTGAGTGGGGTCAGCATCAAGCTGCTGTCGGTTTCACCGCCCGTGGATACCAAGGACCCGGACGGGCCGAAGGTCACCACGACGATTTCGGTGACTACCAGCACCGCCGCCCTCAAGTCCGGGGTCAAAGGCTTTGTCGACAGCTATAACGCTTTGCTCAAGGCGATGAATGCCGAAACCAAGGTGACCAAGGACGCGGCGGGTAACTCGGTATCGGCGACCTTGACCGGTGACGCCAACATGCGCTCGCTGCAAAGCGCCTTGCGCGCCGAGTTCAACGCGTTGTCCGGGACCGGCACCATCAAGTCCCTGGCACAATTTGGTATCGGTACCGACTCCGGTACCGGTCTGTTGACCATGGACGATAAAACCTTCGACAAGGTAGCGCTCACCAACTCCGCAGATATCAGCAGTATGTTCAGCGGCAAGACCGGGTTGCTGGCACGCATGACCAATGCCACTGAAGGTTATGCCAAGGCGACCACCGGTATCTTCGCGACGCGCACGACCGCGCTCTCCGATAACCTCAAGACCTTGAGCAAGGACCAGGCGGAACTTGACGCGCATGTGGCGGATCTGCAGGCCAGCCTGATACGTAAATATGCGGCGATGGATTCGCTGGTCGCCCAGTTACGCCAGCAAAGTAACAACATCATGGGCACGCTCAACGCGCTGAACAACCAGAAAAATAATTGATGTTGATGCATGAAAAAGCCCGGGCTGCCTGCCGGGCTTCGTTTTTTTGGGGACCATCGGGGTTAAAGTTTTCTGCGATCCCGTCGACATATTGGTTACTGAAATCCTTTTCGCTGTCGCCTGTTACGAGGTAGAACCATGAATCCCATGAGAGCCCTTCGCCAATACCAGAAGGTCAATTCCCATGCCCAGATCTCCGAAGCCAGCCCGCATCGTCTGGTGCAGATGCTCATGGAGGGCGGCCTCGACCGCATGGCACAGGCCAAGGGCGCATTGGCTCGTGGGGACATCGCTCAAAAAGGCCTGATGCTCGGTAAGGCCATCGACATCATCATCGGCCTGCGTGATGGTCTGGATGCGCAGAAGAGTGAAGATCCGGCTTACGTCCAGCAATTGGAAAGTCTGTACGCCTACATGACCAACCGTTTGATGGAGGCCAATCTGCACAACGATGCCGACATGATCGACGAAGTCGCTCGTCTGCTGATCACCGTCAAAGAAGGCTGGGATGCCATCGCTGCACCCCAAGGCGCCGCACAATAAGGCCACCGGCCTTGAGGAATACGTCATGAGCCACGCACTGCAACGCATCGATGAAACCCGTGAAGCCCTGGTTGACGCGCTCGCTGCGCGCAACTGGGACGCCATCGGCGAACTGGACCTGGGCTGTCGCAACGTGATTGATGACGTGCTCAGCCAGGCACCGGTGGACGAGGATGCGCTGCGCGAAAAGCTGGAGAGCCTGTTGGCGGTTTACCAGCAGTTGCTTGAGGTGACGACCGGCGAGCGCCAGGCGATTTTCGAAGAGATGTCGCAGATCAACCAAGCTAAAAATGCGTCAAAGGTTTACCATCTGTTCGGCTGATAGAAGCTCAGTTGGTCCGAACGGTGCGTCATATATTTGACTGTGCCAGCATTTTTGACTTAACTAGTGTTGTTTTCAGATTTCAGACGTCTAGTAAGTAATAAGTCTTACAGGCGTCTTGATTGCCCTGATTCCGGGGCAGGAAGTTTTACTAGGGAAGTTGCTATTGCATGTGGCGTGAAACCAAAATTCTGCTGATCGATGACGATAGCGTCCGCCGCCGCGATTTGGCGGTGATTTTGAATTTTCTTGGTGAAGAAAATTTGCCCTGCGGTAGCCACGATTGGCAGCAGGCTGTCAGCTCATTGTCATCGAGCCGCGAAGTCATTTGTGTGCTGATCGGGACGGTAAACGCTCCTGGCGCTGTTTTGGGCTTGTTAAAGACACTGTCAACCTGGGATGAGTTCCTTCCCGTGTTGCTGATGGGCGATATTTCTTCCGTGGACCTGCCGGAAGACCAGCGCCGCCGCGTGCTTTCCACCCTGGAAATGCCGCCCAGCTACAGCAAATTGCTCGACTCCCTGCACCGTGCCCAGGTCTATCGCGAGATGTATGACCAGGCCCGCGAGCGCGGCCGTCACCGTGAACCCAACCTGTTCCGCAGCCTGGTCGGCACCAGCCGGGCGATCCAGCACGTACGTCAGATGATGCAGCAAGTGGCCGACACCGACGCCAGTGTGTTGATCCTCGGCGAGTCGGGCACCGGCAAGGAAGTGGTCGCGCGCAACCTGCACTATCACTCCAAGCGCCGCGACGGGCCGTTCGTGCCGGTCAACTGCGGGGCGATCCCGGCAGAGCTGCTGGAAAGCGAATTGTTCGGTCACGAGAAGGGCGCCTTTACCGGGGCGATCACCAGCCGTGCCGGGCGTTTCGAGCTGGCCAACGGCGGCACGCTGTTTCTCGACGAGATCGGCGACATGCCGCTGCCGATGCAAGTCAAGTTGCTGCGCGTGTTGCAGGAGCGCACCTTCGAGCGCGTGGGCAGCAACAAGACCCAGAGCGTGGACGTGCGCATCATCGCCGCCACCCACAAGAACCTCGAAAGCATGATCGAGGTCGGCAGCTTCCGCGAAGACCTGTACTACCGCCTCAACGTCTTCCCGATCGAGATGGCGCCGCTGCGTGAGCGCGTGGAAGACATCCCGTTGCTGATGAACGAATTGATTTCACGCATGGAGCACGAAAAACGCGGCTCCATCCGTTTCAACTCCGCCGCCATCATGTCGCTGTGCCGTCACGGCTGGCCGGGCAACGTGCGCGAGCTGGCCAACCTGGTGGAGCGCATGGCGATCATGCACCCCTACGGTGTGATCGGCGTGGTCGAGCTGCCGAAGAAATTCCGCTACGTCGACGATGAAGACGAGCAGATGGTCGACAGCCTGCGCAGCGACATGGAAGAGCGCGTGGCGATCAACGGCCATACGCCGGACTTCGGTGCCACGGCCATGCTGCCGCCCGAAGGCCTCGACCTGAAAGACTACCTCGGCAACCTGGAGCAAGGCCTGATCCAACAGGCCCTGGACGACGCCAATGGCATCGTCGCCCGTGCCGCCGAGCGCCTGCGCATTCGCCGCACCACCCTGGTGGAGAAGATGCGCAAGTACGGTATGAGCCGCAAAGAAGGTGATGAACAGGCGGATGATTGACGCGTGTTTTTCAGCGTCTTGATTTATAAGTAGTTTTTTTTCGGCACGGGTATTGCTACAGCCCTCGCAACGTTCCGTTTAACTGACGGTCAGCCAAGCGAGAGAGCACCATGCCCCACGCCGCCCAACTATCTGCAGCCCCTGCCATTCCGGGGCTGGTTTCGCCTGTAGAACCGCCGATCCGCCAGGGTCTGGAACAGGCGTTCTCGCAGTTCAACCAGATGTCGAGCCAGCTGACCGATTCCTACAGTCTGCTTGAAGCCCGGGTGTCCGAGCTCAAAGGCGAACTGGCGGTGGTCAGTGCCCAGCGCATGCAGGAATTGGCCGAGAAAGAACGCCTGGCCAACCGCCTGCAGAACCTGCTCTCGCTGTTGCCCGGTGGCGTGATCGTCATCGACGACCAGGGCCGTGTGCGCGAAGCCAACCCGGCCGCCTGCGACCTGCTCGGCCTGCCGCTGGAGGGCGAGCTGTGGCGCCACGTCATCACCCGTTGCTTTGCGCCACGTGACGATGACGGCCACGAAGTGTCCCTCAAGGATGGGCGTCGCCTGTCCATCGCCACCCGGTCCCTGGATGCCGAACCGGGCCAGTTGGTGCTGCTCAACGACCTGACGGAAACCCGTCACCTGCAGGATCAGCTGGCGCGCCATGAGCGTTTGTCGTCGCTGGGGCGGATGGTCGCTTCCCTGGCGCATCAGATCCGTACGCCGCTGTCGGCGGCATTGATCTACGCCAGTCATTTGACTGATGAGCAACTGCCCGCAGCCACCCACCAGCGTTTTGCCGGACGCCTCAAGGAGCGCCTGCACGAGCTGGAGCATCAGGTGCGCGACATGCTGGTGTTTGCCCGTGGCGAACTGCCGCTGACCGACCGCTTGACCCCGGCCGCGTTAATGCAAGCCCTGCAAGCGGCGGCCGCCACGCATACCGAGGGCGCCAGCCTGCGCTGGCAATGCGACAGCCACCAGGGTGAGTTGCTGTGCAATCGCGACACCCTGGTCGGCGCGCTGCTCAACCTGATCGAAAACGCCACCCAGGCCAGCGGCCCGGGGGCGCGCCTCAAGGTGCACCTGTACCGCCGCGAGCAAAGCCTGCGCCTGTGCATCAGCGACAGCGGCAGTGGTATTGCGCCGGCCGTGCTGCAGCGCCTGGGCGAGCCCTTTTTCACCACCAAGACCAACGGCACCGGCCTGGGCCTGACCGTGGTCAAGGCAGTGGCACGTGCGCATCAGGGAGAATTGCAGCTGCGTTCCCGGTTGGGGCGCGGCACCTGTGCATTGATGACCTTGCCGCTGTTTTCCAGCGCGGCAAGCGCGGAGTAAAAGGATCATGACTATCAAGGTTTTACTGGTTGAAGACGATCGCGCCCTGCGTGAAGCATTGGCTGACACGCTGCTGTTGGCGGGCCATGACTACCGCGCGGTCGGCTCTGCCGAGGAAGCCTTGGAGGCCGTTGAGCGAGAAACTTTCAGCCTGGTGGTCAGCGATGTGAACATGCCCGGCATGGACGGCCATCAGTTGCTCGGCCTGCTGCGCGCGCGTCAGCCGCAATTGCCGGTGCTGCTGATGACCGCCCATGGCGCCGTGGAGCGGGCCGTGGACGCCATGCGCCAGGGCGCGGCGGATTATCTGGTCAAGCCGTTCGAACCCAAGGCGTTGATCGAACTGGTGGCGCGGCATGCGCTTGGCGTCATGTCGACGGTGGAGGGTGATGGCCCGATTGCCTTCGAGCCGGCCAGCGCGCAGTTGCTGGAACTGGCGGCCCGGGTGGCGCGCAGCGAGTCCACCGTATTGATCTCGGGGGAGTCCGGCACCGGCAAGGAAGTGTTGGCGCGTTATATCCACCAGCAATCCAGTCGGGCCGGGCAGCCCTTCATTGCGATCAACTGTGCGGCGATTCCGGACAACATGCTTGAAGCCACCCTGTTCGGCCACGAAAAGGGCTCGTTCACCGGCGCCATCGCGGCCCAGGCCGGCAAGTTCGAACAGGCCGACGGCGGCACCATTTTGCTCGACGAAATCTCGGAAATGCCCCTGGGCCTGCAAGCCAAGTTGCTGCGCGTGTTGCAGGAGCGCGAAGTGGAGCGGGTGGGCGCGCGCAAGCCGATCCAGTTGGATATCCGCGTGGTCGCCACCACCAACCGCGACCTGGCGGGCGAAGTGGCGGCGGGGCGCTTTCGCGAAGACCTGTTTTACCGTCTGTCGGTGTTCCCGCTGGCCTGGCGGCCGTTGCGCGAACGCCCGGCCGATATCATTCCTCTGGCCGAGCGCCTGCTGAACAACCACGTCAAAAAAATGAAGCACGCCCAGGCGCGGCTGTCGGCCGAGGCCGAGGCTTGCCTGGTTGCTTATCCATGGCCGGGTAATGTGCGCGAGCTGGACAACGCGATCCAGCGTGCGCTG